>NZ_VCDN01000040.1:0-90118 GCF_033949405.1 Xenorhabdus santafensis
GCTGCGCTCGGCTCGAACCTGCGCCCCATTGATGAAAAGTCAACGGCTCTACCGACTGAGCTAACAATCAATTTAGGGAGTGCATAATGGGGATTTAAATGGTGGGTCGTGCAGGATTCGAACCTGCGACCAATTGATTAAAAGTCAACTGCTCTACCGACTGAGCTAACGACCCAATTAGGTAATTCTGATTTTGATATTTAAATGGTGGGTCGTGCAGGATTCGAACCTGCGACCAATTGATTAAAAGTCAACTGCTCTACCGACTGAGCTAACGACCCATTTAAATCTGTTTGGCAGTTATCCCTGCCAACGGCGGCTTATATTACTGATTTCTCAGCGTGGTGCAACGTTTATTTTAGAAAAGTTGTTTAAGCGACTATTAATCATTCAATCATCCCCGAAAAGACCGATATGTGACCTTTCGGGGATAATTATTACATTCCAGAAAGCTTTTTTTCGGCTAGTTTTGCCGCACTGGTTCCAGAATATTGCTTCACAACTTGTTGATAAACGGCTTTGGCTTTATCTTTTTGTCCCTTCTCCTGCATAATCAAACCAATTTTATACAGGGAATCACTGCTTTTTTGTGATTTAGGATAGTCTTTCACAACCGTTGCAAAATAATAAGCCGCGTCGTCTTTCTTTCCTTTGTTGTAATTCAATTGCCCCAGCCAATAATTGGCATTAGACAAATATTTAGACTTAGGATAGGTTTTGACGAAATTCTGAAGTGCTGCAATTGATTTATCATATTCTTTGGTGTTGAGCGCCAAAGAAACAGCAGCATCATAATCTCCCTTTTCACTTCCCGTACTCGCTGGTGCAGCGGATTGTTTATTTGCAGGCGGTGTCGAAGGAGCAGCATTATTGTTGCCAGAATCTTTACTGTCAGAACTGTCCGCGCTTGATGGATTGACAATTTTATCCAGTTGCAGATAAATATCTTTCTGCCGTTCAACGATCTGACTTAATTGATATTGGTTCTCCTGAATTTGACCACGGAGCGTATCTATATCACGTTGAGAATCAGAAAGCTGTTGTTGAAGTTGGGTTAATAGTTGACTATGAGCGTCAGAAACACGCTCTAATTGGGAGAGGCGCTCATCGGTGGAGCCTGAGCCGACATTACTGATTGGCGCTCGGGCGGTAGCGGCCCAAGGAGCCGCTACGCCAACCAATAACGACAGACCCAACACATAACGTCTGAAGTTACTGTTCATGCATTACTCTTAGTATACGATTACAGCACGGCGGTTTTTCGCGTATGCTGCTTCGTCATGACCAAGTACAGCTGGCTTTTCTTTACCATAAGAAACGATAGCTAACTGGTCAGCAGAAACGCCTTTGCCTTGCAGGTACATTTTCACTGCGTTCGCACGACGCTCGCCCAGAGCGATGTTGTACTCTGGAGTACCACGTTCGTCCGCATGACCTTCGATAGTCACTTTAAAAGATGGGTTAGTGCGCAGGAATGCAGCGTGTGCATCCAGCATCTGAGCAAATTCGCTGTTGATATCGTATTTATCGAAACCGAAGTATACGATATTGTTGTTTTGCAGGTCTTGCATCTGTTGACGTGCTAATTCTTCAGCAGACAGACCTGCTTTAGCAGAATTATCAACAGTGCTGACACCAGACTGATCATTGTTGCCAGTTTTGTTAGAACTACACGCAGCCACGGCCATGATTGGTAAAGCTAACATCAGCCCTTTTAGCACTTTGTTCAGTTGCATCTCTTTGATCCTTTTATAGTTTGCCATACATATTATTATGCATCACATATACGGCGACCAGGCAGGAGATTTTACCTGTCCGTTGGTAGCCGGAAGACGCGCTTTGAAACGCCCATCAGTCGAAACTAGCTGCAATACAGTTCCCCACCCTTGAGTGGAGCTATAAATCACCATAGTGCCATTAGGTGCGATACTCGGCGTTTCATCCAGAAACGTATCCGTCAAAATTTGGACAGATCCCGTAGCTAGATCCTGTTTGGCGATGTGCTGACTGCCACTTGCCGAGCTAACCATAACGACAAAACTACCGTCTGGGCTAACATCTGCATCTTGGTTTTGTGATCCTTCCCAAGTTAGGCGTTGTGGAGCACCGCCATTAATATTTATTTTATAAAGCTGTGGACGACCGCCCTGATCTGAGGTGTAGACCAGAGTCTGACTATCCGGCATCCAGCTTGGCTCAGTATTATTACTGCGGCCATCAGTAACCTGACGGGTTTGACCAGAAGCCAAATCCATCACATAAAGATTCAAACTACCCGTTTTAGATAACGCATAAGCCAGTTTTGTCCCATCTGGGGAAAACGCAGGCGCACCGTTATGGCGGGGGAATGAAGCAACTTGGCGAATAGCCCTTGTTGCTAAGTTCTGAATAACCAGCGCAGAACGACCGCTTTCAAATGTAACATACGCCAATTGGGAACCATCAGGTGACCATGCTGGCGACATCAATGGCTGAGGTGAACGATATACCCGAGTTTGGTTATAGCCGTCATAATCAGAGACATATAACTCATATGGATATTTAGTATCTGCGCCATGTGTGACGACGTAAGCGATGCGAGTACGGAACGCACCTTTAATGCCGGTCAGTTTTTCAAAAACCTGATCACTGACTGTATGGGCAGCATATCGCAACCATTTTTTCTCTATTGGGAACTGATTTTGTTCTAAAATTGTTCCTGGCGCACCCGCGGTATCAACAAGTTGATACGAAATAAGGTACTTACCATCGGCGCTTGGCTGAATACGCCCAACAACAACAGCGTCAATGCCAAGGGCAGACCATGCTGCAGGAGTTACCTCTGATGCAGTAGCCGGCTGCTGTGGCATGCGGGTAGAATCAATGGGGCTGAATTTCCCACTATTTCTCAAGTCCGCAGCAATAATTCCGCTCATATCTTCAGGCGCGTTGCCTTCACCAGTCCATTTAAATGGAACAACTCCAATTGGACGGGCAGAATCGACACCCTGTGTGATTTCAATACGAACTTCTGCATGAGCAAGCGCAGTCCACATCATCAGAAAGCCCAGTATTATTCTAAACTTCTGTTTAAACATTTGTTCAAAAGTTTGCTTCATCATCTCTCCCTTATCGCGATTTTTTGTCTACCCGCAATAATCCGCCGGATTCTAACAAACGCCAACAAACAAAACTAGATACCTAAATAAAATCTAATAATTTTGTTTGTTCATATAAATTATTCGACAATTAAACTAGCAAATAAGGTTTACACAGCAGATATTTACCTTACCTGAGGCTTAAATTCCAGAGTGAAACTCTTAAAGTGCTCATAAATCTCTTTGCTTGGTGGACGCGGCATCTTTTTCGCCTGATTAGCAGCGGAAAGTGCGGCCTGACATAATGCCGGATCACCTGATTTGGCTTTAATATCAATCAATAACCCATCTGGTGCCAACTTTATATCCAAATCACAAGTGCGGCCAATATACAAATCTGGATCGACAAACTTACTCTGGATTGCTGCCTGAATTTGTCCTTTGTAATTATTGATATCCGATTCAGAAGCGCCGCTTTTCTTACCACCGCCTCTTCCTGCGGCAGTTGCGCCACCCTGCTTAGGAGCATTGGATGTTAATCCACCTAATAAATCATCAACCGCTTGAGACTGTTTTGCATCCTCAGCCTTCGCTTTGGCTTTTGCCTTCGCTTCTGCTTTAGCTTTGGCCTCAGCTTCTGCCTTGGCTTTAGCTTCGGCTTTTACTTTGGCTTCCGCAGCGGCTTTAGCCTTAGCATCGGCTTCCGCTTTAGCCTCAGCAGCCGCTTTACGTTTGGCTGCTTCCTCAGCCTCTTTCTTTGCCTGGGCTTCTGCTTTTTGTCGAGCGTCAGCCTGTTCTTTTAAAATTCGTTCTTTTTCTGCCACGGCTTTTGCGGCAGCTTCTTCAGCCAGCTTCTGCTCTTCACGTGCTTTAGCTGCTGCTGCATCCGCCTGTTTTTTCTGAGTTTCAGCCGCCTGCTGTGCTTTAATCCGTTCTTCTTCAGCCGCTTTCAGACGCTCTTGCTCTTCTGCCTGCTTTGTTCGCAATTCTGCCGCTTGCTGCTCAGCTTTTTTCTTTCTTTGTTGCTCAGCTAATTTTGCATTGGCTTCTTGCTGCTGCTTCTGATTATATTGTTGAACTACCGCATTCGGATCGACCATAACCGCATCAATGACAGAGCCATTTTCACCGCCGCCGCCCATTTCTGTTTTCTGCACCAAAGAACCCCAAATCAAAAAACCGATCAGGATAATGTGCAAAATTACCGAAATGATAATGGCACGATTCAACTTGTTGTTTTGTTCGTTTGTCTTTCCCACTCTCGACATCCAAAAACTTTAAGTGATAGCTGCCGTTAGGCTCAGATTGGCTGGGTCATTAAACCCACCGATTTTACGCCTGCCTGACGAAGCATATTCAGTGCCTTGATTATTTCATCATAAGGAACTTCCTTAGAACCACCAATCAAGAAAACTGTTTTAGGGTTGTCCTTCATCAAGGTCTGGGCTTCCGCAACAATTTGTTGTTCAGGTAATAATTCCAGCCGTTCCTGATTAACAACCATGTTGTACTGCCCTACCCCGGCAACCTCGACAATAACTGGCGGATTATCAGTGGTAGAGACTGTTTTTGAATCCACCGAATCAGGTAAATCGACTTCAACACTTTGCGTAATAATCGGTGCAGTTGCCATAAAAATGAGCAACAACACCAGCAACACGTCCAGCAAGGGAACGATATTGATCTCGGATTTTAGCTCACGTCTGCGACTACGAGTGCGCGCCATTCGCTGATTCCCCTTACTATTCTTTACGACTTATTAGTGTTAGAAGCAAAAGCCTGACGATGCAGAATGGCTAAAAACTCTTCCATAAAGTTATCGTAGATTTGTTCTAACTTATTGACACGTTGATTCAGACGGTTATATGCCATTACCGCAGGAATTGCCGCAAACAAACCGATGGCCGTAGCAATCAAGGCTTCGGCAATACCCGGCGCAACCATTTGCAAAGTCGCCTGTTTTACGGAACCCAACGCAATAAATGCATGCATAATTCCCCAAACTGTGCCAAACAGACCAATATAAGGGCTGATTGAACCCACTGTTCCCAAAAATGGGATATGGTTTTCCAGTGTTTCCAGTTCACGGTTCAATGAAATGCGCATTGCACGCGAAGCGCCTGTAATGACAGCTTCCGGAGCATGACTATTTGCCTGATGCAAACGCGCAAATTCTTTAAAACCAGAATGGAAAATCTGCTCAGTGCCACTTAATGAATCACGGCGTGACTGACTTTCTTTATAAAGACGAGATAATTCAATGCCCGACCAAAATTTGTCCTCAAATGCTTCTGCCTCACGGCTTGCCACGTTAAGGATTTTGGTTCGTTGAATGATGATTGCCCAGGAAGCAATAGAAAAGCCAATCAGAATCAACATGATTAGCTGCACTAAGAAGCCTGCCTTAAGGAATAAATCAAGGATGTTCATGTCAGTCACTGCTTAAACTCCGCGACAATAGACTTTGGAAGCGCAATAGGCTTCATTTGAGATGAATTAACACAGACAACTAAACATTCTGCGCTACTGACAACGATGCCATTACTATCAACAATTCGTTGAATAAATGTCAGAGAAGCGCCACGAATATTCGTAATTTCGCTTTCAACAACCAGCTGATCATCCAGTTTTGCCGGTTTCCGGTAGTCAATAGTCATGCGGCTGACAACAAAGCCAACTTGCTCATCTAGCATATACTGTTGGTGAAAGCCTTTTGCACGCAGCATCTCTGTACGAGCTCTTTCGTAAAAGACCAAATATCGTGCGTGATAGACCACACCACTAGCATCAGTGTCTTCGTAGTAAACACGGATAGGCCAACGGAACAACATATTACTCATATAATCCTAATTAGGCGAATTGACGCTGCCACTATACTCAAGACAATAGCGCTTTGGAATGATCCGTTAATAAAAAAATTTTATAAGCCAATAGCCTATAAAATTATAATTAGTTTACTTAAAGAAATGATATAAGCCAGAAAGAAGAATAAAAAGTGCAGGTAATGGATGAAAAAATAGGCGCCAAATAATACGCTTAGGATGGAAACCAACACCAAAAGTCACGCCAGAGCAAACCGCCCAGATCAATAAAAGCCCTTGCCACATCTGTAATGAACTGGTGTTGGCAGCAAAACGTGAAGGCTCCCAAAACATGCATGACGCAAGCGCCAAAGCCATTATGAGGATAAAGGCCCTCAGCAGGCCTTTATCCATAAGTTGGTAGCATTTATCAGCCAACATTATTTTTTGTCACTCTCAATCGCTGTTTTTTGATTCATTATGCTCAAGCGCCAAAGCTGCAATGATTGCAAAGCTACAAGCTAAAAGCGTGCCGAGAATCCAAGCAAAATACCACATGCCTATGCTCCTTAGTACAGAGATTGTTTGTTGTTTTCAATGTAGTTCTTATCCAAACGCCCGAAAGTTTTGTAGTAACACCAAATGGTGTAAGACAGAACGATAGGAACAAAGATAAGCGCAACAACGAACATGATTTGCAACGTCCATTGGCTGGATGTCGCATCCCACATAGTCAAGCTAACATTTGGGTCAAGGCTTGATGGCATCACAAACGGGAACATGGCAATACCTGAAGTCAAGATAATGCAAGCGACAGTCAATGATGAGAACAGGAACGCCCAACCACCTTTATCCAGTTTGGTCACCAGCATTGTCAGCAGAGGGAAAACGACACCCAATGCAGGTATCGCCCACAATGCAGGGTAATTATTGAAGTTAATAAGCCATGCCCCTGCCTGTTTGACCACTTCTTTATGCAATGGGTTAGATACACCATTGACATCCAGGCCACCCGTCACAACATAACCATCGATACCATAAACCAGCCAGATACCCGCCAGCACGAATGCAACAGCAGTAATGAGTGCACACACATGGGTCGCTGTACGAGCACGCAAGTGCAATTCGCCGTGTGTACGCATTTGCAGGTAAGTTGCACCTTGTGTCACGATCATCATCAGGCTGATAATACCTGCCAGAAGGCCATACGGATTCAATAATCCAAAGAATGAACCTTCATAGGAAACACGCTGATCGATATCTATTGCCAGCGGTACACCTTGCAACAAATTACCAAATGCAACACCGATGACCAATGGCGGTACAAAGCTCCCGATCAGGATGCCCCAGTCCCACATACTGCGCCATTTATTGTTTTCCAATTTTGAACGGTAATCAAAACCGATTGGACGGAAAAAAAGTGCAGCCAGAACCAGGATCATAGCAACATAGAAACCGGAGAAAGCAGCCGCATATACTGCTGGCCACGCAGCGAATAACGCGCCCCCCGCTGTAATTAACCAAACCTGATTACCATCCCAATGTGGCGCAATGGAGTTGATCATAATACGGCGTTCAATATCGTTTTTGCCGATAATTTTCAGCAGGATACCAACACCCATATCAAAACCATCGGTTACGGCAAACCCGATTAGTAACACACCAATCAGCAGCCACCATATAAATCGTAATACATCATAATCAAGCATAAGTGGACTCCTGCTTACTCATTATTGTTCGCTGAAGAAGCTGTTTTTTGTTCAAAATGATAACGTCCGGTCTTAAGGCTACTTGGGCCAAGGCGGGCAAATTTGAACATCAGGAACATTTCTGCAATCAAGAACAAGGTATATAGGCCACAAATCAGTGCCATTGAGAAAATCAGATCGCTGACACTGCGTGTCGAGGTTGCAACAGCAGTTGGCAGAACTTCACCGATCGCCCAAGGCTGCCGGCCATATTCAGCAACAAACCACCCTGCTTCAACAGCGATCCAAGGCAATGGAATGCTGAACAGTGCTGCTTTCAGTAACCATTTGTGCTGACCGATGCGATTGCGGATAACGCTCAGGAATGACAGGCCGATAACCAGCAACATGAGAAAACCGGCGGCAACCATGATGCGGAATGCGAAATAAAGCGGCGCTACACGTGGGATAGAATCTTTGGTTGCAGCTTCAATCTGTGCTTCGGTTGCATCAGTGACATTTTCGGTATAACGCTTGAGGAGCATGCCGTAGCCAAGGTCTTTTTTGCTCTCATTGAATGCACTGCGTACGCTAGGATCAGTATTGCCTGAACGCAGTTCTTCCAATAATTCATATGCCTTGATACCGTTACGGATACGCTGCTCATGCTGGCCCATCAGATCACGCAAGCCAACAACTGGCGTATCTGTGGAACGAGTAGCAATCAAACCTAAAACGTAAGGAATTTGGATGGAATATTTGTTTTCCATCGTGTCCTGATCAGGAATACCAATCAGTGTGAACGAGGCTGGAGGTGGCTGAGTTTCCCATTCTGCCTCAATCGCAGCCAGCTTGGTTTTCTGCACGTCCCCCATTTCATATCCGGATTCATCACCCAGTACGATAACAGACAGGACTGCAGCCATACCAAAACTTGCAGCAATTGCGAAAGAACGCTTAGCAAATGCAACGTCACGTGCTTTAAGCAGGTAATAAGAGCTGATACCTAGAACAAAAACAGCGCCTGTAACGTAGCCCGCCGCAACAGTATGAACGAATTTCACCTGTGCTACCGGGTTCAGTACCAGTTCGCTAAAGCTCACCATTTCCATTCGCATGGTTTCGAAGTTGAAATCAGAGGCAATCGGGTTTTGCATCCAACCATTTGCAACCAGAATCCACAGTGCAGAGAAGTTAGAGCCCAATGCAACCAGCCAGGTAACCGCCAAGTGCTGTTTCTTGCTCAGACGATCCCATCCGAAGAAAAATAGACCGACAAATGTGGATTCAAGGAAGAAAGCCATCAAACCTTCGATAGCCAGCGGTGCACCAAAAATATCACCAACATAGTGTGAGAAATATGACCAGTTAGTCCCGAATTGGAACTCCATGGTCAAGCCTGTTGCGACACCCAGAGCAAAGTTAATACCAAATAACTTACCCCAGAATTTTGTCATATCTTTGTATATCTGTTTGCCAGACAGGACATATACCGTTTCCATAATCGCAAGCAAAAACGCCATACCGAGCGTCAATGGTACAAACAGGAAATGATACATAGCAGTTAAGGCAAACTGTAATCGTGACAGTTCGACAATATCAAACATCTTGACTCCTTGCTCCTAGCAGGAAGACACCGACTTGCGGCAACCCGACTTTGCAAAATGCAAGCCTCGTAACTACCAGCAATAAATGCCTAAAACAAAATAATTAATTATTAACTAAATCAAAAACTCAGTAGATACCACAATAATATTACGCCTATATTCCCACACAATAAATAAATTTTACGTGATTCAGCTTAGAATTCTGAATATAGGTCAACAATGCCGTAATTTTCCAACCTAATATCTATATATAGTAGATCAAATTACTCATGTTTAGCGAACATATTTCTCGTTAATAATTTGATTTCAATCAATTTTTCATACACCTTGTTAATCATTTCAGCTATTATTTCATTATCGTATATTATGTGTTAATAATTTGTTATCCACGATGTCTTTTAATTTATCTTTTGCTGTAAAACTCATTTAAAAATTAACTTTTCGTTTTCATTCGCCAAAAAAATATATTTTTTCTATAATTAAATTTAAATTCATAAAATAAATTAAGTCGCTAAAGTCAGTTCAATTAAATTTAAAAATAACGCTTTAAATAAATTAACTAACCCACTGTTAACACTATAAATAAAAATAAAAGGCCGCCCAATGGCGGCCTTTTTTCATAAAAACAACTTACTTTGTAACAGGTTATACCAGCAGCTCTTTTACTGCATCACCAATGTCAGCAAGACTACGAACAGTCTTCACACCTGCGGCTTCCAGTGCAGCAAACTTCTCATCTGCTGTACCTTTACCACCAGCGATAATTGCTCCGGCATGGCCCATACGTTTACCTTTAGGTGCTGTTACACCCGCAATGTAAGCAACGACAGGTTTCGTTACATGATCTTTGATATAAGCTGCGGCTTCTTCTTCTGCTGTACCACCGATTTCACCAATCATGACAATGGCTTCTGTCTGTGGATCTTCTTGGAACAGCTTCAGGATGTCGATAAAGTTTGAGCCTGGGATTGGGTCACCACCAATACCAACACAAGTAGATTGGCCTAAACCGGCATCAGTCGTCTGTTTAACTGCTTCATAAGTCAATGTACCGGAACGGGATACGATACCAACTTTACCTGCTTTATGAATGTGGCCAGGCATGATGCCAATCTTACATTCATCAGGAGTAATAACGCCCGGGCAGTTAGGGCCTATCATGCGAACACCGGCCTGATCCAGTTTCACCTTCACTGTCAGCATATCTAGTGTCGGAATGCCTTCTGTAATAGTGATGATAAGCTTAATGCCCGCTTCAATCGCTTCCAGAATAGAATCTTTACAGAATGGAGCCGGAACATAGATGACAGAAGCTGTCGCACCAGTGGCTTCAACGGCTTCACGCACGGTATTGAATACCGGCAGACCCAGATGCTCAGTGCCGCCTTTACCTGGCGTTACACCACCAACCATTTGTGTGCCGTAAGCAATCGCTTGTTCAGAATGGAAAGTACCTTGGCTGCCAGTGAAGCCCTGACAAATCACTTTGGTGTTTTTATCGATTAAAATAGACATTATTTGTTCCCCGCTGCTGCTACTGCCTGTTTAGCTGCGTCTGTCAAACTGGTCGCGGCGATGATGTTCAAGCCACTGTCAGCCAGTTTTTTGGCACCCAGTTCAGCATTATTCCCTTCCAGACGAACGACTACCGGTACGTTAACACCCACTTCTTCCACCGCACCAATAATACCGTCAGCAATCAGGTCACAACGGACGATACCACCAAAAATGTTTACAAAAACAGCTTTCACATTTTCATCAGACAAGATTATCTTGAATGCTTCAGTAACACGCTCTTTTGTCGCACCACCACCTACATCAAGGAAGTTTGCCGGTGCGCCACCGTGCAGCTTAACAATGTCCATAGTTCCCATTGCCAAACCAGCACCATTTACCATACATCCGATGTTGCCATCCAAAGCAACGTAATTCAGTTCCCATTGTGCAGCCTGAGCTTCACGTGGATCTTCTTGTGAAGGATCGTGCATTTCACGCAATTCGGCCTGACGGAACATAGCGTTGCCATCTGCACCCAATTTCCCATCCAGACAGACGAGTTCACCTTGGGTAGTGATAACCAGCGGGTTGATTTCAACCATTGCCAAATCACGCTCCAGGAACAGCTTTGCCAATCCCAGGAAAATGTTGGTGAATTGGCCAATCTGTTTACCAGTCAAACCGAGTTTGAATGCTAATTCACGGCCTTGATACGGCATAGGGCCAGTCAGTGGGTCGATGATTGCTTTATGAATTAGCTCGGGCGTTTCTTCCGCCACTTTTTCTATTTCGACACCACCTTCAGTAGAGGCCATGAATACTACACGACGTGTACCACGATCAACAACAGCGCCAAGATACAGCTCTTTGGCAATATCGGTTGCACCTTCTACCAAAATCTGATGAACAGGCTGACCCTGTGCATCTGTCTGGTAAGTGACCAGTCGTTTACCTAGCCATTGTTCGGCAAAAGCACGGATATCTTCCTTGCTGTTGACGACTTTCACGCCACCAGCCTTACCGCGACCGCCTGCATGAACCTGACATTTAACGACCCAAGGGCCTGAACCAATCTTTGATGCTGCTTCTTCTGCTTCGCGCGGTGTGGTACAAGCATAACCAGCTGGTGCTGGTAAACCATACCGTGCAAAAAGTTGTTTTGCCTGATACTCGTGTAAATTCATGATGTTCTATCCATAATTTTATCTAAGAAAGGTAAATTACCTTCTATATTGTTGCTCTGGATATGACCAGCCCCAAAGGGACTGGCCTGCATATACATTTTTACATCAACGTCGTACTACTTCAGACTTGGCGGATTTCAACATTTTCCGCCGGAAGTGATGCTATACATCCAGCAACAAACGTGTTGGATCTTCCAGCATTTCTTTGATGGTCACCAGGAAGCCTACAGACTCACGTCCGTCAATCAGACGGTGGTCATAAGACAGTGCCAGATACATCATTGGGAGGATCTCAACCTGACCATTTACTGCCATTGGACGATCTTTGATGGCATGCATGCCAAGGATCGCACTTTGTGGTGGGTTAATGATCGGGGTGGACATCAGAGAACCGAAAACACCGCCATTGGTAATAGTGAAATTACCACCGGTGAGTTCTTCAACAGTCAGCTTACCGTCGCGGCCTTTGATAGCCAGCTCTTTGATGTTTTTCTCGATTTCAGCCATGCTCAGTGCATCTGCATCACGCAATACAGGTGTAACCAGACCACGAGGTGTAGATACTGCAATGCTGATATCAAAATAGTTGTGGTAAACCACGTCAGTACCATCAATGGAAGCGTTAACTTCTGGGTAGCGTTTCAGCGCTTCAACAACCGCTTTCACATAGAAAGACATGAAACCCAAACGCATGCCATGACGTTTTTCAAATGCATCGCCATACTGCTTACGCAATTCCTGAATTGGCTTCATGTTGACTTCATTGAAAGTCGTCAACATTGCGGTGTTGTTTTTCGCTTCCAGCAAACGCTCTGCAACACGCTTGCGCAAACGTGTCATCGGTACACGTTTTTCGCTGCGGTGTGGCAATGCAGATTGCTGTGCCACAGATGCTGATGCAGCAGGCTTGCCGCTTTCTTTTTTATTCTCAGCGATGTATTTTTCAACATCTTCACGGACAATACGTCCGCCAACGCCACTGCCTTTAATTGCAGATGGATCTAAATCGTGCTCTGCAATCAAGCGGCGAACAGCAGGGCTAAGTGCGTCGTTGCTCTCTTCTTCCAAAGAAGCGGTCTGGCGCTGCGCTGGAGTTGCTTCTGCTTTTTCTTTTACATCAGCAGGCTTGCCAGTGTTGTCACCCAAACGGATGCGGCCAAGTAATTGTCTGGACAATACTGTGGCACCTTCTTCTTCTACAATCGCTTCCAGAACACCCGCTTCACTTGCAGGGACTTCCAGAACAACTTTGTCAGTCTCAATTTCAACCAGCACATCGTCACGCTCAATGGTGTCACCTGGTTTTTTATGCCATGTTGCAACGGTGGCATCAGCAACAGATTCAGGGAGGTCTGGAACCAGAATTTCTACGCTACTCATTTTCTATCCTTATTTATTCAACGTTCAGTGCGTCATCAACCAGTGCTTGCTGTTGCTGCTGGTGAACAGACGTATATCCCACAGCTGGGGATGCAGATGCCGGACGACCTGCATAACGTAAAGATGCCCCAAATGGGATAGCTTCACGGAAATTATGTTGACTACAATACCAAGCCCCTTGGTTCAATGGCTCTTCCTGACACCAGACAAAGTCATGAACATGGGCGAACTGCTCTAGTTGAGCCTGCAAGTGCTGACGTGGGAATGGGTACAGCTGTTCGATACGCACGATAGCGACATCAGTTTGTTCATTCTTACGACGTTGTTCTAGCAGATCGTAATAAACTTTACCGGAACACAGCACTACGCGTTTAACGCCTTTCGGATCCAGATTATCGATTTCACCGATTACAGGTTCAAATTTACCGTCAGCCAATTCATCCAGACTAGATACAGCCAATGGATGACGCAGCAGTGATTTAGGTGACATAACGATAAGTGGGCGGCGCATACCACGCAGGGCCTGACGGCGCAGCATGTGATAAACCTGAGCTGGGGTTGAAGGTACACAAACCTGCATGTTTTGCTCTGCGCACAGTTGCAGGAAGCGTTCCAAACGTGCTGAGGAGTGCTCTGGCCCTTGGCCTTCATAGCCGTGTGGCAACAACATAACCAGACCACACATGCGGCCCCATTTCTGTTCGCCGGAGCTGATGAACTGGTCAATCACAACCTGAGCCACGTTGGCAAAGTCACCAAACTGAGCTTCCCAAATCGTCAGGGAGCGCGGCTCTGTTGTTGCATAGCCGTATTCAAATGCCAGTACGGCTTCCTCTGAAAGCACGGAGTCCCATACTCTAAATGGGCCTTGACCATTGTGAATATTTGCCAATGGTACATAAACAGAGGCGTCGATTTGGTTGTGGATAACAGCATGACGATGGAAGAAAGTACCACGGCCTGCATCTTCACCAGAAAGACGAACAGGAATGCCTTCATCAACCAAGGTTGCGTATGCCAATGTTTCCGCGCCACCCCAGTCGAGCAGTTTATTACCATTGGCCATTTCTGCACGGTCACCATAAATTTTGGCAACACGTGAGTGCATTTCTACTGCAGCCGGAATGTCACTGATACGTCTACCGAGATCTTGCAGACGATTCATATCCACTTTATTCGGGTAGTCTTGATCCCATTCGTGATTCAGATAAGGTTCCCATGTGAATGAATGCAGCCCCATTGGACGCCATTCATCAACAACACAATCACCATGATCCAACATATCACGATACAGATTAGCCATCTCAGTCACTTCATTAGCAGACAGTAAACCTTCATTTATCAGTTTATCTGCATAGATTTTACGAGCGGTTGGCTGCTTTTTGATTTGCTGGTACATCAATGGCTGAGTTGCACTTGGCTCATCAGCTTCGTTATGACCGTGGCGACGGTAACCAACCAGATCGATCATAACATCACGTTTGAAGGTGTTACGGAAATCAAGCGCCAGGCGAGTAACAAATGCCACCGCTTCTGGATCATCTGCATTAACGTGGAAAATCGGCGCCTGAACCATTTTCACAATATCAGTACAATATTGTGTTGAGCGTGAATCTTTCGGATTAGAAGTCGTAAAACCAATCTGGTTGTTAACGACGATGCGGATTGTACCGCCAACTTCATAACCACGAGCCTGAGACATGTTCAGTGTTTCCTGAACAATCCCCTGCCCTGTGATTGCTGCATCACCATGGATGGTGACCGGCAGAACCATGTTACTGCGACCTTCATCAAGACGATCACGACGGGCACGAACGGAGCCAATGACAACCGGGCTGACAATTTCAAGGTGGGATGGGTTAAAGGCCAAGGCCAGATGTACTAACCCCCCTTCCGTTTCAAAATCGGAAGAGAAACCTTGGTGGTATTTAACATCACCGGTACCCAAATGTTCTTTATGCTTACCTGAAAATTCATCAAACAGATCAGCAGGTTTTTTACCCAATAAATTGACCAGAACATTGAGGCGCCCACGGTGAGCCATTCCCAGAACAACTTCACGGGTGTCTTGTTTACCAGCGTGTCGCACCAACTCTTTCAGCATTGGAATAAGCGCATCATCACCTTCCAAGGAGAAACGTTTCGCTCCAGGGAATTTAGCACCTAAATAACGCTCCAGGCCTTCTGCCGATGTTAGCTCTTTCAAGAAGCGACGCTTTTCTTCTGCATTGAATTGAGAGCTTACTACCACAGATTCCAGACGTTGCTGAATCCAACGTTTTTCTTCCGTATTGGTGATATGCATATATTCCGCACCAATTGAGCCGCAATAAATGCGCTTCAGTGCGTCATACAGATCAGCCAATTTCATCGTCTCTTTACCAATGGCAAAAGAGCCCACATTAAACGTTTCTTCGAAGTCAGCCGCTGTTAAATTATGGAAAGCAGGATCGAGATCCGGTACAGGTTCCTGTTTCCATAATCCCAATGGATCAAGAGTTGCATGTTGATGTCCGCGGAAGCGGAATGCATTGATAAGCTGCAATACTTTGACTTGCTTTGAATCCATTGCTGGATCGCTGACGGAAGTGTGGTAACGTGTGGTATCCTTTGCCAGACGACGGAAGTAATCACGTGTCTGTGAGTGAAGTTGTTCCCCGCTAAGTCCTACATCCGGTAATTGTTGGAAAATTTCTCTCCAACTTGCATCAACAGAATTAGGATCGGTTATATAGTCTTCATAGATTTGCTCTATGTAAGACTGGTTTGCACCAGCCAGAAAGCTTGAGTCCAGCCAGTCCTTCATTGCGCCGTTCTGCATTGTGATCCCTTAAGCTTTAAAAGCCTTAGTTTTCGCCGTGGTTAACAAATACCGCTTAATTAGCGGTGTTGGTAAAAGGTTCATTTGGACGTGCTTAATGCATGTTCTTTAATTTGGGTTTTCCTACCCTTCAAGGAACCTTTAAAAACTGAATATCAGTTTTTAAAGGTTCCTTTATTTAGAAACATGCTTCGTCTTTTTTAGCAGTAGGCAATTTATCATTTTTCATTCTTTATGCCCTCCACCGATTTCATATTTATTTCAAAATTGTGGAGGGCAACATCATATGCACTTTTTGCACGCAATTTATGTGCTATTTATGCGCAGGATTTATTTATGCACTGTGTTTCAGCAACATAGACTTAATATGCCCAATTGCTTTTGTCGGGTTCAGCCCTTTCGGACATACGTTGACACAGTTCATAATTCCATGACAGCGGAACACACTGAAAGCATCGTTCAGATTATCCAACCGCGAAGTTGTTTCTGTATCACGGCTATCAATCAGGAAGCGGTATGCAGCCAACAGACCCGCAGGGCCTACAAATTTATCCGGGTTCCACCAGAACGACGGACAAGACGTCGAACAGCAGGCACACAGAATACATTCATAGAGCCCATCCAGTTTTTCACGCTGCTCTGGTGATTGCAGATGCTCACGTGATGGTGGATTTTTACCATCATTAATTAAATATGGGCGGATTTTTTCATACTGCGCATAAAATTGCCCCATATCAACAACCAGATCGCGAACTACAGGCAAACCAGGCAGTGGACGAATAACAATTTTCTTATTGCCACGGCGCAATGCTGATACTGGTGTCACACAGGCCAGACCATTTTTGCCGTTCATATTCACGCCGTCAGAACCACAAACACCCTCACGACAAGAACGACGGAATGCCAGAGTAGGATCTTGCTCTTTCAACTGGATAAGTGCATCCAGCAGCATCATGTCCCGGCCTTCTTCTGCTTCCAAGGTGTAGTCCTGCATACGAGGTACATCATCTACATCTGGATTGTAGCGATAAATCGAGAATTCAAGTTTCATAATCTATTTCTCCGCAACTGGACGCAATTAGTAAGAACGGACTTTCGGCGGGAAAGCTTCACGCAGTTTTGGCTGCATATTCACTTCACGGCGAGTCATGCTCTCAGTCTGCGGTAAGTACAGGCTATGGCACAGCCAGTTCGCATCATCACGTTCTGGATAATCAAAACGGCTATGAGCCCCACGACTTTCTGTACGGAAATTAGCAGAAACTGCTGTCGAATAAGCCGTTTCCATCAAGTTATCCAATTCCAGACATTCGATGCGCTGAGTGTTAAATTCTGATGACGTATCATCCAAACGTGCATTTTTCAGACGTTCGCGGATCTCTTTCAGCTCATCCAGACCTTTCGCCATTGCATCGCCTTCACGGAACACCGAGAAGTTATGCTGCATGCAAGATTGCAGAGCTTTACGGATTGCAACAGGATCTTCACCTGAACGGGTATTGTTCCAACGGTTCAAACGCTCCAATCCAGCGTCAACATCAGATTCGCTGGCATCACGGCTGGTTCCTTGCTCCATCAGGCACTCTTTCAAATGCACGCCGGCAGAACGACCAAATACCACCAAATCGAGCAATGAGTTACCACCCAGACGGTTTGCTCCGTGAACGGATACACAGGCAATTTCACCCACAGCAAACAAGCCCGGGATCACAACATCTTCGCCTTTTTCGTTGATGGTCAACGCTTGGCCTGTGATCTTCGTCGGAATGCCGCCCATCATGTAATGACAGGTTGGAATGACTGGGATCGGCTCTTTTACTGGATCGACGTGAGCAAAAGTACGGGACAATTCGAGAATACCCGGCAGACGGGATTCCAATACGTCCTTGCCCAGATGGTCCAGCTTCAATTTCGCGTGAGGTCCCCATGGGCCATCACAGCCACGGCCTTCACGGATTTCAATCATGATGGAACGAGCAACCACATCACGGCCGGCAAGATCTTTGGCATTTGGCGCATAACGCTCCATGAAACGCTCGCCATCTTTATTCAGCAGGTAACCACCTTCACCACGGCAGCCTTCTGTCACCAGAACACCCGCACCCGCGATACCGGTTGGATGGAATTGCCACATCTCCATATCTTGAACAGGAACACCTGCACGTAATGCCATACCAACACCATCACCAGTATTGATGTGCGCATTCGTTGTGGATTGGTAAATACGACCAGCACCACCAGTTGCCAAAATAGTCGCTTTGGCTTTGAAATAAACGACTTCACCGGTCTCAATGCAAATAGCGGTACAACCGACAATTGCGCCGTCCTGGTTTTTAACCAGATCCAGAGAGTACCACTCAGAGAAAATAGTCGTGTGGTTTTTCAAGTTCTGTTGATACAAAGTATGCAATAAGGCGTGACCGGTACGGTCAGCCGCCGCCGCAGTACGGGCAGCTTGTTCACCACCAAAGTTTTTGGATTGCCCGCCAAATGGACGTTGATAGATACGGCCATCATCCAGACGGGAAAATGGCAAGCCCATGTGTTCCAATTCAAGAATGGCTTCCGGGCCAGTTTTACACATGTATTCAATGGCATCCTGATCACCAATATAATCAGAACCTTTCACCGTATCGTACATGTGCCATTCCCAGTTATCTTCATGGGTATTACCCAAAGCGACAGTAATGCCGCCCTGTGCTGATACAGTATGAGAACGGGTTGGGAATACTTTGGAGATCAAAGCACAGGATAAACCCATTTGTGAAATTTGCAGTGCAGCACGCATGCCTGCGCCACCAGCACCGATAACAACAGCGTCAAACTCTCTTACTGGCAGTTTCATTTATGCACCCCACACAACAATTGTTCCGTAAATCAAATAAGATAACAGCGCCACAATAATCACCAATTGCAGCACCAGACGCATTGCGAGAGGTTTGACATAGTCTGTCAGCACCTGCCACATACCAATCCAGGCATGAACCAGAATAGAAAGGAGCGTCAATACGGTGAACACTTTAGTCAGGGATGAAGAGAAGAAACCACGCCAGACTTCATAGGTTATATCCGACGTCGTTGCAACAAAACCAACAAGGTAAAGGACATACAAAACAATAATAATTGCGGATGCGCGCAGCAGCAGCCAGTCCTGAATACCCGTACGACCCAATGCGGATGCGTTGCTTACCATAATAATACTCCAGCCAGAATAGACAGAATAACCGCGATTACTATTGCTACTTTGGCAGAGGCACTACCGGTAGCGAGGTTTTCTTCCAAGAATCCAAAATCCATCAGCACATGACGGATTCCCCCACAAATATGGTAAGCCAACGCCGTCAATATCCCCCACAGGATAAATTTGGCGAAGAAACCAGTCATGATTTCAGAAGCTTGCAGGAACCCCTCCTGCGAAGACAGGGACATACCCAACAGCCACAGCAAAATACCCACTGCGATGAAGGTGATGACGCCTGAGATACGGTGCAAGATCGACGCTATTGCGGAGACGGGTTGGTTAATCGTCCGCAGATCAAGGTTGACAGGTCTTTGTTTTTTCACAATTTTGCCCACAAAGCTTTTTTTATTTTCCATCCTCCGGTCCTGGGCGGGAATCAGACAGCGCTAAGAGGATACAAAGACACAACATGATTAAATTAACAATCCTTAAACGTTCATAACAAAGTTGTGATTTGGTTACGCTGGGTGCTCCTACATCAGGGTAATCCGGAGACCTGCACGAAGTATAAGTACTTCACATTGTTATTACAATTCCCACACAATATGATTATTAACATTTAGCTTGAACAGTGAGAAGGATCACGCTTCAAACATTTACCATAAAATTTATTATCTTGTTTGACAAAGATTAAACATTTACCTTACATATAGGCCGTTATATATTATTTGCCGTCGTTTTTCGATGAAAAAGTAAACGTAAAAATAAACAGACGTTATGCGAAAGTATCGTATAAGCACAAAATGATAACATTTTATGTTAATAATACTTTAAACATAATATCCGAAAACTTTTTAACAACCTGAAACCATTGTCACCTGCGATAAAATTTCAGCGTTAAATGTGATACCTGCCTGATTTTAAATTCTCTCCGGTAGCACAATGCCTTTGGCACAGTATAAATTGCGCCTATCTGGTTGTTAGGGGTTATAAATATAAGCGCTAAGGAGATGTACATGGCTGATAAAAAGGCTACGTTGGACATAAATGGTTCAGCTGCTATCGAACTAGACGTACTGACGCCAACCCTAGGTTCTGAAGTAATTGACGTCCGTTCTCTCGGCTCAAAAGGCTTCTATACCTACGATCCTGGCTTTACTTCCACCGCTTCCTGCGAGTCTAAAATCACCTATATCGATGGCGATGAAGGCATTTTGTTACACCGTGGTTTTCCTATTGACCAACTCGCAACTAAGTCAAATTATTTGGAAGTTTGCTACATTCTGCTATATGGCGAGCCACCGACTCCCGAAGAATATGAAAAATTTAAGACGACGGTTACTCGCCATACAATGATTCATGAACAGATTACCCGTTTGTTCCACGGTTTCCGCCGTGATTCTCACCCAATGGCCGTACTTTGTGGCGTGACAGGGGCATTGGCTGCTTTCTATCATGATGCTTTGGATGTGAATAATCCTCGCCACCGTGAAATCACTGCTTACCGCCTGCTGTCCAAAATGCCAACTGTGGCAGCAATGTGTTACAAATATTCTCTGGGTCAGCCTTTCGTTTATCCACGCAACGATCTCTCTTATGCCGCGAATTTCCTGTACATGATGTTCGCTACACCTTGCGAAGAGTATAAGGTTAATCCAGTGCTGGAACGTGCCATGGATCGCATCTTTATTCTGCATGCAGATCATGAGCAAAATGCATCAACCTCCACCGTACGTACTGCTGGCTCTTCCGGCGCAAACCCATTTGCTTGTATTGCGGCTGGCATTGCATCTTTGTGGGGGCCTGCACATGGTGGCGCAAACGAAGCCTGCCTGCGTATGCTGGAAGAAATCCAAACCGTTGAGCACATTCCTGAGTTCATTGCGCGCGCCAAAGATAAAAATGACTCTTTCCGCCTGATGGGCTTTGGTCATCGTGTTTACAAAAACTACGATCCACGTGCAACCGTCATGCGTGAAACCTGCCATGAAGTACTGAATGAACTGGGGCTGAATGACAGCCTGCTGGAAGTCGCGATGGAGCTGGAACGTATCGCGTTAAATGACCCGTACTTCATTGAGAAAAAACTGTATCCGAACGTTGATTTCTATTCCGGTATTATCCTGAAAGCAATGGGTATTCCATCATCAATGTTCACTGTAATTTTCGCAATCGCCCGTACTATTGGCTGGATTGCCCACTGGAATGAAATGCATGACGAAGGTCTGAAACTCACTCGTCCTCGCCAGCTTTACACTGGATACACTGAACGTGCTTTCCAAAGCAAGTTAAAAAAATAAATAAGTCACACCGATAACGCCATTTCGAATAATTCAAATAGCGTATATCTACACCTCTCATATCAGCTTTTAATCTGATATTAGGGGTGTAGTTGTTTATGAGCAGGTCATTATTTATACCCAGTGGTTCATTTTTCCGAAAACAAAATATTAAGCATATGGATAAATATATTGAACGGGAAAATAAGCTCGTTAAAAAATACCTTTTCCAATAAATAGATTTGCTATCGAAGTATAAAAAGAGTTCTGTTGGCTATCTTAGAATGATAATTTCAGCAGAATAATTGAATTAATTATTATCCAAATGGTAATCAATGGATTCTGTCTTTCCGTAAACTTCACCATTTCCTTCAACCCAAAAATGATACTTGAAGTTTGAAATGCCCCCCTCAAAGAAGGCGGTAAGTGAAAAAATCAGTGGAAGAAAAATAAACGAACAGGAAATTATTATCGTGATTAATTTTGATCAGTTTAATGAGAAGGCAGCATTACTTGCCGAAAAATTTGCTATTCCAGTGAAAGTGAAAACGGCCTACACAGAAGGGCTACACTATCGTCTTTATGAACCAGAGAATGCGGCAAATGATCTGTTCATTGTCTATCACGGTGGTGGCGTCAATATGGATGCCGGATACGATATTCTTGCTCGCCAACTGACTACTGAAAACAATCTTGCCGTGTGTCTGGTCGATATTCGTGGACACGGTAATTCCGTTGGAAGTAGAGGAACCGTTTCCCAACCGGCTATTATCTGGCGCGATGTAGATCAAGTTATAACTGAGTTAAAAGCTCATTTTCCGGCTGTTCGCCTTCATCTGATGGGTCATTCCAGTGGGGCAGGAATGCTGATAAATTATTTTACCCGACACAAGCCTGCCCACAAGGTAGACAGCCTTGTATTGCTGGCTCCAGAACTGGGCCCGTTTGCTACAGGTATTCATCGCAGTAATTTATTAGTTCGTTTTGCTGATGTTCGTCAGTGGCCATTTATTATAAACTCAATATCCGGCGGCCTGCTTTTTGGCCATTATCCCGCCGTTCAGTTGAATTTTCCTGACAACATCAGGGCGTTACATCCAAATTTTTTACAGTATTATGGCGTCAATATGGCTAATGCCTTAACGCCTCGCCAACCAGCCAAACAAATTGAGGCCCTGCCCTTACCAACACTTATGCTTGCTGCCGAAGAAGATGAGCTATTTGATCCGGTCGCCATGTCTCAGTTTGCCAGTGAATATGGCAATAAATTACTCAACTTCAAAATACTCCAACAAAGTGCTCACCTTGATTGCCTGTTCCAAACTCAGGAAGCATTAAGCCAGCATCTTGAAACGCTATACTAATTGACCGAATCTTCGTCCTAACCCATTTCAAAGTAAAAAAAGAGTTAGGACAGTTAACCCAATGGCCAAAGTTTCACACAAAGCAGCCCATCAAAGACTGCCTTGTCCATCATTTATCGATGCTGATGAAGACGCCATATACTCTCTTGGTGGCCTGCCCATCGTTTTACGGAAAAACGTTACAAATGCGCTGTCATTGGTAAAACCAACTTCCTGTGCCACATAAGATAATGTTTTATTCTGCGCCAATAACTCTATTGATTTTACCAGCCTCCATTGTTGCCGCCACTGCTGGTAATTCATTCCCGTTTCGCGATGAAATATCCGAGTGATCGTTTTCTCACTAGCTCCAATATAGGTTGCAAGTATCTGCAAAGGTGGCGGCAATTGCTCAAATGATAAATTCATCAAACGCCGATCAACAGGCAACGGCAACAACGTTGGTTCTCTGCGTGCGTTACGGATCTCATCAAAAAATAACGCCAATAAATGCACTCCTCTACCCTGATGCCAGTTGGCATCGAAAGGGGATAGCGCGATAGATTCCAAAAGTGCCTGTAATAGTGCCGTGGCTTCCAACACCTCACATTGCGCTGAAATGCATCCAGTTTCAGCAGGATTCAGATAAATGGAACGATAGCCGACTGAACCTCGCATTTCGGCCCGATGACGTGTTTTCGGAGGGATCCATGCCACTCTGGTCGGTGGCAGGATGGAAAGCTGGTTTTCCAGTGTGATCTTGATGCAACCCCGTTGGGTAAACAATAACTGCCCCATATTATGCTGATGGAAGCCGGAATCATGTTGCCCCATTTCCGCCGCGATCCCTATTACTGGGGTATTAAAACTGTCTGGATCAAAATGATCACTTTGCTGCAACCATGCCATACCAATTCCATCCAATCAATGTCCGATAATATAAATAAACTGTCTTTATTATCATAAATGGACATTCGGCAAAATGCTAACCTCCCAGCCATGAATACTTAATCCTCAGAAGAAAAGATATGCAAAACAAACCATCGCTTTGGCTTGCCATTGCTTTATTGATGTTCCCGCAGGTAGTGGAAACCATTTACAGCCCTGCATTAACCAATATCGCAGGTGGATTTTCTGTCAGTTCAGAACAAGCGGCCCAAACCTTATCACTCTACTTTTTTGCCTTTGCTTTCGGTGTTGTCGTATGGGGGCGCATGTGTGATGTCATTGGCAGGCGTCCGGCTATCATCACAGGTTTATCACTCTATGGAGCAGCTTCCCTGCTGGCACTGTGGACACAGCAATTCTGGCTACTGCTTGTTGCCAGAGGACTGTCTGCTTTCGGGGCCGCCGTAGGTTCCATCGGCACGCAAACTATTATGCGCGATACCTATAAAGGAGAAGAATTGGTACGTGTTTTTTCCATTATGGGCATTGCCTTGGCGGCCAGCCCTGCCCTTGGCATGCTCAGCGGTTCAGCACTGAACTATTTTGCCGGGTATAAAGGTGTATTTGCGGGCTTGTTCATGCTCGCCGTGATCCTGACGAGTTGGTCGGTTGCCCGCTTGCCTGAAACCCGTCCAATTAATGTCACAAAGGTTGCTTTATTCCACACGGCAACCATGATGCTTAAAGATATTTCAATTTGGCGAAATGCGTTGTTAATTGCCTTCTTTAATCTGTGCCTGTTCAGCTACTACCAATTAGCACCGTTTCGTTTCGAACAATTGGAATTATCTCCGGAGCTGTTTGGTTATACCGGCCTGTTACTGACTTTTGGTGTCGGATGCGGCTCGATGCTAAACAAATATCTCTTAAAACAACAATGGAGCTCCACCAAACTGGTGATCTTTGCTTCATCAATTAACCTGTTGGCTGGCATCGGCGTATACCTGCTGGAAAATAGCTTGTTATTCGTCTTTCCTATGCTCGGGGTTGTCATCGCTTATGGGCTTGCCATTCCAAATATTCTGGCTTCAGCTTTGCATCATTACACTGATCGGCTGGGCACGGCGGGTGCCTTGCTGGGGCTGTTCTATTATTTATTGCTCGGTCTTGGCTTGACGTTGGCAGGATGGAGTCAGGCTTTAGGTTGTGTACTGATCAGTTGCGGGATTGTCATGGTGCTTTTAGCCATTCGGCATAAATAAACCACATTGAGTCAATAAATCGTAAAAAGTCCCCACAGCCTTGGCCGGATACTGGGGACTGTATTTTACGAAATGATGCTATATGGATCTCACATTGCGTCAGGCAACATGGGAGCAATAACCTCAAGCAGGGTTGGGTATATCGATAAAAGTCACATCCAGACCATGATGATTACTCAACCATTCGCCGAGGGTTTTAATTCCATAACGCTCTGTTGCATGATGCCCGGCAGCAAAAAAATGCATTCCCATTTCACGGGCGACATGAATAGTCTTTTCTGATACCTCCCCCGTGACGAATGCATCAACCCCGAACTCAGCCGCTTGCTCAATGAAACTCTGACCACCACCCGTGCACCATGCCAATGTACGGATTTCAGCTGGCGCATTATCACCACAATGCAGGATTTCGCGGCCCAATGATTTCTCAATGCGCTCGGTCAATTCTGCCGGAGTAATGGGTTGATCGAAGGCACCATGAGGAAGCAGCGGTTCAATGCTCCCGATAACCTTAACCCCCATTTGGCGGGCCAATTGAATATTGTTTCCCAATGTAGGGTGGGCATCCAATGGAAGGTGATAACCATACAAATTGATATCGTTGCAAAGCAGAGTTTGCAAACGGCGGCGTTTCATGCCACGAATAACCGGCGATTCATTCTTCCAAAAATAGCCATGATGGACAATGACAGCATCTGCCTCCAGCCGAACCGCTTCGTCCAACAATGCCTGACAAGCTGTCACACCGGTGACAACCCGCTGAACATGGGGGCGGCCTTCCACTTGTAGTCCATTAGGGGCATAATCTTGAAATTCACGGACATTCAATTCCGTATTAAGCACATGTTCCAACTCAACATTGTTCATCACATTCCCCCTGTCACGTTGCTTTTTCGCCATAAAAATAAATAACTGCCATCAAGACTTTTCCCTTCATTCATGGATCAGTCTTTCCCTTGTTTACTGATGACTATAACAAAACAGGTTGGTCAACATACCGGAAAAGCAAGCATAGATCTTGATGGCAGATAAAACAAAACACCTTGCCAGAATAAACCGACAAGGTGTCCAAATGCTATACCTTAAATCAAAGGCCATAGCTTAACTCAAGGGCTGAGCCTCGGATAATGAATCTGAAATACTATGTTCAGGATGCAATATCCAAGATACAACAATCCAGGCATTCGTTCAGATTAAAGATACGAAGACAGGAATAGGAACCTGAAAAATAGAAAAGTGAAGGAACACCCCTTTAGCGATTTCGAATGCTTGCGGCTATTTCTGAAGATGCCAGCCAAACAGGCTTATCACTGGTTTTTAACCATACTTTGTGCAAGTAACTGTAAAAACGAGCACGGTCGTGACGAAACAGCATAACAGGAAGCGCAATGGCGCCCAAAGCGATAACGCCAATACGCCGCAAGAGAATCTCATGCCAAGAGTAAGAACGATATGTAGACATGGTAACCTCCTCACGGGTTAAATATGTAAGATGTACAAAATATTACCTGATAAAATGAAAACTTACTACTCATCCGACCACTTTTTTGATCTATAAACCCTCATTTTCTTCTCTATTCGTAATTTAATTACAAAACAGATACCTAAAAAGAAACAAAACAAACAAATTAAAAACAAAAAATTAACCTTATAAGGTTTGCTACACTTGCTTTAATAACAATTTTTTTAGTTACTCCCTGTTACCTTTTACACTTTTTTTATACTTTCGTGCTCTCTTTTAACAACTTCTTTGTATGGTCATTTCTATGCTGTAACTAGCTAGTTTTTAAAGAAATAAGTAAGGAGACACACCATGAATATATCCCTCACCATTGGTCTTCTTTTGGTGGTGCTGTTACTTATCTATCTGATTTATGCATTATTAAATGCGGAGGATTTCTAAATGGCAGCATCGGCTTTTTTACTGATTGCCAGCTTCCTGCTTATTCTGTTTTTATTGAGTAAGCCGCTCGGCAATCTGATAGCCAATCTGATTGAAGGGGAGCTACCCCGCTGGCTGACAAAAGCAGAATCAGGCCTGTGGCGCTGCTGTGGGCTGCAAAAGCCCGGCAGCAACATCAAGGAAATGAACTGGTGGCAATATTCTCTTGCTGTCTTGGTATTCAATGTCGCAGGATTACTGTTGCTGTTTATCCTGTTAATGAATCAGGCTCATTTACCCCTGAATCCACAACATTTTGCGGGTATGAAATGGGATCTGGCACTCAATACCGCAATAAGTTTTATCACCAATACAAACTGGCAGGCTTACAGCGGTGAAAATACCCTCAGTTACCTGAGCCAAATGGCCGGATTGACCGTGCAGAATTTTCTGTCTGCGGCAACAGGTATTGCAGTGGTTTTTGCTCTGATAAGAGCTTTTTCCCGTCAGGGTGTAAACACATTGGGAAATGCATGGATTGATATTACCCGCATCACGTTGTACTTACTGCTTCCGCTTGCCATCATTGTTGCATTATTTTTTGTCAGCCAAGGCGTTATCCAAAATTTTTCCCCTTATATCCCTATCCATACCCTTGAAGGCCAACAGCAATTGCTTCCTATGGGGCCTGTTGCCTCTCAGGAAGCCATAAAATTGTTGGGAACCAATGGCGGTGGTTTTTTTGGTGCAAACTCAGCCCACCCATTTGAAAACCCAACTTCGCTCAGTAATTTCGTACAGGTTCTGGCTATTTTCCTGATCCCCAGCGCATTGTGTTTCGCATTCGGGACAGTCGTTGGCGATAATCGTCAGGGATACGCTTTGCTCTGGGCAATGAGCATTATTTTTATCATCGCAGCAGCCGTTGTCATGTACGCCGAAACCGCAGGCAACCCCCATTTCGATATCACGAAAATCAATGGGCATTTTAATATGGAAGGAAAAGAATCCCGTTTCGGTATTCTGGCATCCTCCCTCTATAGTGTCGTTACCACAGCCGCGTCCTGTGGTGCTGTCAATTCAATGCACGACTCATTCACCCCTTTAGGAGGAATGATCCCACTTTGGTTAATACAGATCGGTGAAGTAGTTTTCGGCGGGACAGGCTCCGGGCTTTATGGCATGTTGCTGTTTGTTCTGCTGGCCGTATTTATCGCAGGATTGATGATTGGCCGGGCCCCCGAATACTTAGGCAAAAAAATCGATGTCTATGATATGAAAATGGTCGCACTGGCAATTCTGATTACGCCTTCACTTGTTTTACTGGGCACTGCATTGGCAGTTTCAACCGACGCCGGGCGCAATGCCATTGCCAACCCCGGAGCTCACGGCTTCACGGAAATACTTTATGCACTTTCATCCGCAGCCAACAACAACGGCAGTGCTTTTGCAGGCCTGAATGCCAATAGTGTCTTTTATAACGTATTGCTAGGTTCCGCCATGTTTTTGGGACGCTTTGGCGTCATCCTGCCAGTCCTTGCCATTGCAGGCTCCATGAGCAATAAAAAACGCCAGCCTATCAGCAGTGGTACTTTGCCAACCTACGGTTTTGCCTTTGTCGGGTTATTGGTTCTGGTTGTTTTGCTGATTGGTGCACTCACATTTATTCCTGCTCTGGCCCTTGGCCCCATCGCAGAACATTTACAACTTTGGCAATGAGAGTGAAAGGTCAATCATGAAAAATAAACAACAAGTATTATTTGAACCGACTTTGATTCGCCATGCTCTTATCGATTCATTTAAAAAATGCCATCCAGCTCACCAATGGCGCAATCCCGTCATGTTTGTCGTCTATCTGGGTAGTTGTCTGCTCACCCTTTTATGGTGCGGCATAGTGACGGGTAATATAACCGGCAATGCCCTGTTTACCGGTTCCATTGCCCTTTGGCTATGGTTTACCGTCCTGTTTGCCAATTTTGCAGAAGCACTGGCGGAAGGACGCAGCAAAGCTCAGGCATCCAGCCTCAAAGGGGTAAAAAAAACCAGTTGGGCAACTAAGCTGGCCTCATCCAACCGCGAATCAGCAAAAGAAAAAGTCACGTCCGATACCTTGCGCAAAGGCGATATCGTGCTGGTAGAAGCTGGGGAAATTATTCCCTGTGACGGTGAAGTGCTTGAAGGAGGTGCTTCCGTTGATGAAAGTGCCATTACTGGGGAGTCAGCGCCTGTCATCCGGGAATCCGGGGGAGATTTTTCTTCCGTCACGGGTGGTACACGGGTTTTATCAGATTGGTTGCTTATTGAATGCACCGTCAATCCGGGGGAAACCTTTCTGGACAGAATGATTTCCATGGTTGAAGGTGCCAAACGACGGAAAACCCCCAACGAAATCGCTCTCACGATTTTGCTGACTGCACTGACCATCATTTTCCTGCTCGTCTGTGTAAGCCTGCTGCCTTTCTCGCAATTCAGCGCAGAAGTCAGCCAATCCGGCAGCCCCATAACTCTTACCGTTATTGTGGCGCTGCTGGTTTGCCTCATTCCCACTACCATTGGCGGATTGCTTTCAGCCATTGGTGTTGCGGGCATGAGCCGCATGTTGGGAGCCAATGTGATAGCAACAAGCGGGCGCGCCATTGAAGCCGCTGGTGATGTGGATGTCCTGCTGCTGGATAAAACCGGAACCATCACGTTGGGCAATCGTCAGGCATCTCAATTCTTGCCCGCTCCCGGAGTCACGGAGCAGCAATTGGCTGATGCTGCCCAACTTTCTTCCCTTGCTGATGAAACCCCCGAAGGGCGCAGTATCGTGATTTTGGCAAAACAGCGTTTCAATATGCGTGAGCGCGATCTTCTGGCATTGAACGCTAAATTTGTGCCTTTTTCTGCCATTACGCGCATGAGCGGGGTCAACATAGATAACCGGACTATCCGTAAAGGCGCTGTTGATGCCATTCGCCGCCATATTGAAGCTAATCACAGCAAATTTCCGGAAATTATCGATCTCTTGGTGCAACAAGTCGCGCACAAAGGAGAAACACCCTTGGTCGTTGCAGAAAACCAGCGGGTCTTGGGTGTGGTTGCCCTGAAAGATATCGTCAAAGGCGGAATTAAAGAACGTTTCAGCGAGATGCGCAGAATGGGAATAAAAACCGTCATGATCACCGGAGATAATCATCTGACTGCGGCAGCAATTGCGGCCGAAGCAGGCGTTGATGATTTTCTGGCGGAAGCGACTCCCGAAGCAAAACTGGCCCTTATCCGCCAATACCAGTCTGAAGGCCGGCTGGTTGCCATGACGGGAGACGGGACAAATGATGCCCCTGCGTTGGCACAGGCTGATGTTGCCGTTGCCATGAATTCAGGAACACAAGCGGCAAAAGAAGCGGGAAATATGGTGGATCTCGATTCCAACCCCACGAAGTTGATTGAAGTGGTACATATCGGCAAACAGATGTTAATGACCCGCGGTTCTCTGACCACATTCAGTATTGCCAATGACATAGCCAAATATTTCGCCATCATTCCTGCCGCCTTTGCCATTACCTACCCCCAGCTCAATACCCTGAACATCATGCACCTTCATTCTCCGGAGTCTGCTGTGCTGTCTGCGGTTATTTTCAATGCGATCATCATTATTTTCCTGCTCCCACTGGCCTTAAAAGGCGTCAGTTATCGCCCGATGAACGCACTGTCGCTCTTGCGCCGGAACTTATGGATATATGGACTGGGCGGTTTGCTGGTGCCCTTTATCGGCATCAAGCTCATTGACATATTACTGACTGCCTTGTTCCTCAAATAATTTCAGATAAGGTGATGAAAATGATCTGGTTACGTTCTTCCATTATCCTGCTGATATTTCTTACTCTCATCACAGGTATTGCCTATCCGCTACTGGTCACGGGGATATCAGAAGCCCTATTTCCCCATCAGGCACAAGGTTCGCTAATCGAACAAAACGGTGAAAAAATCGGCTCCAAATTAATCGGGCAAAATTTTACCAAGAGCATCTACTTTCATGGCCGCCCTTCCATGACGGCAGAAAGCCCTTATAACCCCCTATCATCCGGGGGCAGCAATCTCGCAACAACCAATCCTGCGTTACTCAACAAACTGCACAAAGAGATTGTTTGGGAACGTCTTTTCAATTATCCAGAAAATCGTCCGATCCCCATCGATCTCGTCACGGCATCGGGCAGTGGCCTTGATCCCCACATCTCACCGCAGGCTGCTGAATTTCAGGCACGGCGTGTGGCGGCCATCCGTCATATCCCGCTGGAAACCGTCAATGCATTAATTCAGAAACACACTGAATATCCTTTGCTGGAATATCTGGGGGAACCCGTGGTAAATGTATTGGAACTTAATCTTGCTCTGGATAATCTGAACCCAAAAGGCAGATAAAATATGGATCAACTTGAACCACAACGGCCCGATCCGGATGATTTGCTGGCACTGGCGAATGAAAAACCGCGCGGCAAGCTCAAAATATTTTTCGGGGCTTGTGCGGGAGTGGGCAAAACCTATGCCATGCTACAGGAAGCACAACGCTTGCTGGCACAGGGGCTGGATGTGGTTATCGGCGTGGTTGAAACCCACGAGAGGCAAGAAACTGCGGCATTGCTGAAGGGCTTGCCGCGATTGCCGCCAAAGCACTTTCGTTACCACAAGCGCAGGATAACGGCATTTGACATTGATGCCGCCCTGGCCCGCCATCCGGCCATCATTTTGATGGACGAGCTGGCATTCAGCAATCCACAAAAAAGCCGCCATCCCAAACGCTGGCAAGATGTGGAGGAATTACTGGAAGCGGGTATTGATGTCCTGACCACCATCAATGTACAGCATCTGGAAAGCCTGAACGATGTGGTTGGAGCGATCACGGGGATCCGTGTCCGGGAGACTATTCCTGATCATATATTTGATCAGGCTGATGATGTTGTTCTGGTTGATCTTCCGCCGGATGATCTTCGCCAGCGGCTTAATGAAGGCAAGGTTTACATCCCTGGTCAGGCCGAGCGCGCCATCGAGCATTTTTTCCGTAAAGGCAACCTGATTGCTTTGCGCGAACTTGCTTTGCGCCGCACGGCTGACCGCGTAGATGATCAAATGCGGGCCTTTCGTGACACCAGGGGAAAAGAACCTGTGTGGCATACGCGGGATAATTTACTGTTATGCATCGGCGATAATGCAGGAAACGAAAAACTGGTTCGAACAGCAGCGCGCCTTGCGGCAAAACTGGATTGTGTCTGGCATGCCGTTTATGTTGAAACCCCTAAATTACACCGATTGCCGGAAGGCAAACGGCGAACCATTCTGAAAGCACTAAAATTGGCACAAGATCTGGGTGCGGAAACCGCAACGCTTTCCGACTCCCATGAAGAAAAAGCCATCTTGCGTTACGCAAGAGAGCATAACTTGGGCAAAATCCTTATTGGCCGTTATTACGGATCACATTCAACTTTTTTTAACTATAAATGGCGTCCCGATTTCTCTGAGCGTCTGGGAAAACTCGGCCCTGATCTGGATTTGGTCATTGTTGCACTGGAGGACAAAAAACGCGGAAACAATGGACATAAGGAGCCGAAAGATAATCGCCTATTCAATGAAAAATGGCGGTTCCAAGTTCAGGGTTTTATCATGGCAATCATGCTTTGTATCCTGACTACCTTTTTTTCCCGCACATTTTTACTCACCCTTGATAAAGCCAATTTAGTCACACTTTACCTGCTGGGCGTTGTTGTCATTGCCCTGTTTTATGGGCGGTGGCCTTCCGTTTTTGCCGCTTTTATCAATGTCATCAGTTTTGATATCTTTTTTGTCCAACCGCACTGGTCACTTGCAGTTACCGATATGCAATACCTGCTCACCTTTACTGTTATGCTGATTGTGGGCGTTGTCGTGGGTAACCTGACCGCAGGAATTCGCTATCAAGCCAGAATTGCCCGTTATCGAGAACAAAGAACACGGCACTTATATGAAATTACCCGCGAATTGAGCAAAGCCCTCAACGAAGATGACGTTGCCCGAATCAGCTATCATTTTCTGTCCAACTGCTTTCAGGCCAAAACGGGATTATTGCTGCTAAACAGCGATCATCACTTGTATCAGGTGAGATCCAATAACGGTGGGCAAATGCATATTGATGAAGCGATCGCCAAATGGTGCTTCGATAAAAAACAGCCTGCCGGAGCCGGTACAGATACATTACCGGGCGTGCCTTACCAATTGCAACCCATTGCCACGCCTTCCCAGATCTTTGCTGTTCTGGCAATAGAATCCTCTAACCTGCGCCAATTATTGGTGCCGGAACAACAGCGATTACTGCAAACCTTCACAGGGCTTATTGCCAACGCGCTGGAGCGCTTGCACCTTGCCCGCAGCGCAGAATCCGCCAAATTGGAGGCAGAACGGGAACAACTACGCAACTCGTTGCTGGCTGCGCTATCCCACGACTTACGAACCCCGCTGACCGTCTTGTTCGGACAGGCAGAAATACTGATGCTGAATCTGTCTGCCGAAAACTCACCCCATGCGAAACAGGTTAACCAAATTCGCCAACAGATCCTCAGCACATCACGCTTGGTCAATAACTTGCTGGATATGGCACGTATTCAGTCGGGTGGTATTCAGCTCAATATTGAGTGGCATTCATTGGATGAAATAGTTGGCAGTGCCTTACGTTCACTGGAATATACTCTCAGCCGTTACAACGTAGAGCTTTCCTTGCCGGCCAATTTATTCTTGCATTGCGATGGTACCTTGTTGGAACGCGTTTTCATTAACTTGCTGGAAAATGCCATCAAATATACCCATGAACAAACACCATTGGGTATACAAGCCACTATTGAGCACGAAACGAATCAAAAACAGATACACGTTGAAATCTGGGATGCGGGAACCGGAATACCACAAGGGCAGGAACAATTCATTTTTGACAAATTCTCACGCTCCAGCAAAGAGTCGGCTGTACCCGGAGTCGGATTGGGTTTAGCCATTTGCCGGGCGATTATTGAAATTCACGGTGGCAAGATATGGGCAACTAACAATAAAAAAGGTGGAGCCAGCTTTCACTTTGTTTTACCGTTGGCAGACCCTCCAAAAATTGAAAATATTGCCGAGGACATGTGAACACGACTAAAAGCAGCACAAACAAAAATAGTACAGTTTTAATCATTGAAGATGAAAAAGAGATCCGGCGTTTTGTACGATTGGCGTTGGAGAGTGAGAATTGGCGGGTGTTTGAATGTGAAACATTAAAACGAGGTTTAATTGAAGCTGCCACTCGCAGACCGGATTTACTGATCCTTGATTTAGGGCTGCCTGATGGAAATGGCATCGAACTGATTCAAGATATACGCCAATGGAGTGATATCCCAATCATTGTACTTTCAGCCCGTGACAGCGAACAAGATAAAGTCACGGCGCTGGATTTGGGTGCAGACGATTACCTGAGCAAACCTTTTGGCATCAATGAATTGTTGGCAAGAGTACGCGTTGCCCTACGCCACTCCTCTAAAACCAGCCAACCTGCTCCCATTATTCATTTTGCGGATATTCAGGTTGATTTAATCAACCGCCGAGTTTTAAAAGGGGAAACGGAACTTCACTTGACCCCGATTGAATATCGTTTACTGACTGAGTTGCTGGCCAACAGTGGCAAGGTACTAACACAACGTTATTTACTCAACCATGTTTGGGGGCCACATTACATTGAACACAATCACTATCTGAGAATTTATATGGGGCACCTTCGACAAAAACTGGAAGCTGATCCTGCCCGTCCCAAATATCTCCTGACTGAAACAGGGGTTGGCTATCGGTTTATGCCTGATTAACCGCCTATACCAATTAGCGGCGGTGATGGACAGGAAGCCCTCTTCCTCGGCTCCCTTCCTGTGGTAAAACTAATATGGCTGCCGACCAGGCTGGCATGATAACTTCACCATTTTCCATTATACGTACCCCCGCGGCCAAAGAAGATTCACCCAATTCACGCTGGATGTCATTCAATCTCAGCCCCTGTGCATTAAGATCTTTAACAGGTGTCGACCACGGTGCCGCATTGATTATCACCACCAAGCCATCAAATCGCCAATCACGATCTGCAGAAGTTGTGTTTCCGTCATCAATGGTCATTACCAATAGCCCGATTTGCTGACGTGGGCCAACATTCATAAAATCGACACGTTGTTTAACTGCAGCGCCATCTCCTAGAGACATTAACGGAGAAAATTGCCGTAGCTGCAATAGCTCCTGATAAAAGGCCATCATTTGTGATAATTCATCGCGGCCAGGCTTTTTCACCTGATTTTTCACCCGATTAATCAACGGATAATTCACGCCATCATTACCATATTCAGGCAGACCCACATCATAGTTATTATCGCGGTAATCATAGCTAACACGATTAAACCAATCACCTGCATTGTAAGAATCACGGGTAAATGACTTTGAGCGTAATAATTCTGAACCCTGTTGATCAAAAGCCAAACCTTGCCCAAGAAAGACTGGCGCAAGCGAAATTGCCTGCATGCGCACTCTGACCCCCAAATCTGCCTGAGAGGCAGCTTTATAGCTGATAATGTCCCACAATGTTTGGTTATCGTGTTTGGATACGTAATTCAATACTTCCGTGGGATTAACAGCATAGCCCGCCGCTACACCTTTATAATCGATCTCTTGGCCTGTTTTTGTTTCACCATCTTTATTGACCATAGTGAAGTCAGCTAAATTGCCAGCCATACCAAGACGCACGAGATCCAGTAAATGACGCACTTCATCAGCATTTAAGCGAGCAATTTCATTGGGCATTGTTCCTGCACCATTGCCGATGCCTTGATTGATGCGAATACTATCAGCAAAATCAAATGGCCCGCCGCCACGCACGGCATCCCGTAATCTGTCAGAAAAAGTGCCGATGCCTGTTCCGCTGAGATTCACTTGCGAAGCACTTTCAAACCGATCATCCTGACCGGAGTTCCACCCTTCACCGAAAAAGTAGACGGATGGATTAACTTCACGCACTTTTGCCAGTGCAGACAAGATCTGAGCTTTTGGGTGATACCCCATTAAATCAAACCTGAATGCATCTATTTTGTAATCTTTAGCCCACGTCACCAATGAATCTGCAATTAATTTAGCAAACATGCGGTGTTCCGGCGCGGTATCAGAACAACAAGTATGATTTTCAACTTGGCCCGTTACCTCATCCAGCCGGTGATAATACCAAGGCACTATCTTATCCAAGACCGACGTTCGAGATGTCGGGCCGGCAGCATCAGTATGGTTATAAACCACATCCATAATCACATTCATGCCCAGTTGCTGCTTGATGGCCTGTATCATGGCGCGAAATTCTTTTATACGACCGGAACCTTCCGGATTAGTCGCATAGGAACCTTCCGGTACAGTGTAATGAAATGGATCATACCCCCAGTTATACGAGTCCGTTACTGCGACCATAGCATTAAGTTCTTGCACCTGTGGGTTATGGATATTGTCTTCACGTTGTAATTGCTGCAAAACCTGCCGTACAGTCAATGAACTATGGCAATAATCAGCAAAGCGGCTGTTTTTCACCGCAGGGTTAATTTGGCATAATCGACTGAATGAATTTTCAAGATCGGCGACCTGATGACTGAATTCATTAACCGAAGCGATATCAAAGACCGGCAACAGTTCCATATGGGTCATTCCTGCCTGACTCAGCTTTTTGAGATGTTTGAACATATCACTGTTATTGGCTGTCAGTGCCAGATACTTACCACGCCACGCTTCGGGCATTGTGCTATCTGCGACGGACAAATCGCGAATATGCGCTTCATAAATAGCCATACGTGCAATATCTGAGGGCGTATTTTGCGGATGGGGTGCCAGCAGGCTATCCCAGTTTTGGGGCTTTAATGCCTGATCATCCAGATTGATGACCTGGCTATATTCCGAATTTGTGGACAGACTATGAGAGTAAGGATCGGTTACTTCATAGCGTTCTACATTCCGGGTGTAGGGGTGATACACCGTCAAAGCATAGCGATAATAAGCCCCCACTAAAGCCGCATCCCCCTGCCATGACCAAGAACCACTCTTTGCATCACGTTCCATTATATGTTTGGCAATTTTCTGTTTATCCTGATCATAGATAATCAAAGCCACTTCTTGCGTAGTCGGTGCCCAAAGGCGGAAAAAAACGCCGTTGCCGTTTAGTTTAGCCCCATATTCCAATGTTTCGGCAGCATCAGCGAAACGATCATCCAATACGCCTGCTGTTTGAACTTGAGTGGAGGATATGATTGTGCCCTGTTCATTCGCTGCCAAAACCATCAAATCCCCCGTCAGAAGCGGATCGATAACCGTTCCTTCTGGTAAACGGAATGCCGCCCATTTAGCTAAGTGAGGAAATTTTTCAGCCGTTGTTTGACTCAAGGTTGTTGGTGTAAGCGTCAGATACTTATCTGTAAAACAACCTTGATTATTCGCTTCGATTTTATTGTTTTGATTATAATACAGTCGGACAATGGCTTTACCAGCTCCCTCAGACCATAATAGAGTTTGCTTATCCACCCAGTGTGCTGACGCCTGAAAAGCCTTTGATTCTGAAATAGAAGTTTCAGTAGTACAAAAAATTTGTTCTCTTGATACCTGAGTTAAACTTTGTGCCATCACCGATTTCTCCTTTATGCTGAGCAAAGCATATTTATCTGTGCAGCCGTTCGTAAGTAATAAAATAAATATGCCGCCCGACAAAATAAGATAAATTTTTCTCCAAAAGCCGGATTTCATATACAACCCTTTCTTATATTTTTGTGCCTTTCAAGTTGCCTCTATGTTGATTGCAATTCGAAATCTAGCGAGTATAGAAAGATAACTATCCACAATAAAAAATAGTGTAATTAAAGCAGTAACTCAGAAAACAACATCCTCCTTCATGAAAAAATCCAGGGCGTAGGATAAAGGATGATCTAATATTGAGTCTCTCCATAATAAATTTAATTTATGTTTATCAAAATGAAATTCATCGATTAAAAATAAGAAAAAAAATCAGCCAATTATTTTTTAAATAAAACATCAACAAAAACAGATTAAATATCCAGTTAAGAATAAAAAAAACCATACTTAAAGCACAATAATAAATAAGCACCATCAGGGGTTAATATGAAAAATAAAGAATTCTATAATGGCACCAATTTCGAAATACAAATCACATTAAAAGAAAAAGAACATAGCGAGGTTCATATACAAGAAGCTCCCCCTTATACATTTAGTTCATTTAATTATCAGGGAGATATATTTCATCTAGACTATATAGAAATATTTGCGAATACACCTAATTTTCTCATTAGGCAGACTTTTACCTCAAAGAAAAATGATAGTGAGTTAGATGGTTTTTTCTATACCTACAATAATTTTTTAATATTTTTTGATACGTTAAGTTATGCAATGATGCTAGTTCCCACAAAAGGTGAAGCAGGGGATAAATTACCTCTGAAATCAGCACATAAGGGAGAAGGAGAATAAAAATGCCTTGGGTAAATAAGTATATAGAAAACAAAACGGAATATGCCATGTTTGTGAACGTAAAAGACACAAACTCGAAAAGTTTACTGAATCAAACTCTGGCGGCAGGTGAAGTAAAAGAATTTCAATTATATTTTTCAGATAGCAAATATGACTATTGTCATATGACAAAATTATATGTAGAACTCAGTATCGACGAAGATATATTTAGTTCTCTCTTTTCAGCTTATGAAGTAGATACAGGGTTGGACGTTTATTTCAATACATATCCAAAAATCTCTGTTAATTTTGATCTTAAAAGATGCAGCTTTTCTTTAGAAGCAGGCAACCATTAAGAATGCCGACTACACATTTACCAAGCTGGAGTCATTGCTCCAGCTTGGTAAATTAAAAAATCAATTAACCCGCAGCAAACACCTGATTAACGATTTCCTGAGCCTCTTGCTCAATCTTTTCACGATGCTCCGCACCGAGGAAACTTTCACAATAAATTTTGTAGGCTTCTTCTGTACCGGATGGGCGAGCAGCAAACCAACCGTTGTCACTCATCACTTTCAAGCCACCAATAGACGCACCGTTACCAGATGCCGTCGTCAAACGGGCAGTAATTGGATCACCTGCCAGCATCTCAGCTTTAACCATTTCGGGAGACAATTTGGATAACAATGCCTTTTGCTGATGGGTTGCCGCAGCCTGAATGCGACTGTAACTTGGTGTTCCAAACCGAGAAGCCAGTTTGTCATAGCGCTGCTGTGGATTTTCACCCGTGATTGCTGTCATTTCAGCCGCTAACAGGCAAAGAATAATGCCATCTTTATCCGTTGACCACGGTGTACCATCAAAGCGCAAAAAGGATGCGCCAGCGCTCTCTTCCCCACCAAAACCCAGTTTGCCTTTATACAGCCCATCAACAAACCATTTGAAACCCACAGGCACTTCCACTAATTCGCGCCCCAAATCAGCCACTACGCGGTCGATCATCGCACTGGAAACTAGTGTCTTGCCTACCGCAATATTGTCAGGCCATTGTGGGCGGTGACGGAATAAATAATCCACGGCCGTCGCCAGATAATGGTTAGGGTTCATTAAGCCAGCCGGAGTAATAATCCCGTGGCGATCGTAGTCAGGGTCATTGGCAAAGGCCAAATCAAATTTTTCACGCAACTCCAGCAAACCCGCCATGGCCCAGCGAGATGAGCAATCCATGCGGATAACACCGTCATGATCCAGAGTCATAAAGCGGAAAGTCTGATCGACTTTATCATTCACCAGTGTCAGGTCAAGGTTGTAATATTCACCAATCCGCTGCCAATAAGCGATGCCTGAACCCCCCAATGGATCAATGCCAATTTTTAGCCCCGCATTCTGGATAGCAGCCATGTCCACCACTTCGCCCAAAGCAGTAACATAAGGGTCAACTAAATCCTGCTGATGCAAATATTCGCTTTTTAATGCCTGTTCATAAGGCTGACGCTTGATCCCTTTGAGATTATCTGCCAGTAATTCGTTGGCCCGTCGCTCTATGACCGCCGTCAGATCAGTATCGGCCGGCCCGCCATTAGGTGGATTATATTTAATGCCACCGTCTTCTGGCGGGTTATGAGAAGGCGTAATCACAATACCATCTGCCAGATTTTTTCCCTGGCGGTTGTAACACAAAATAGCGTGGGAAACGGCAGGAGTTGGCGTAAACCCATTGTTTTCCTGCACAATCACATCCACTCCATTCGCCGTTAATACTTCCAATACAGAAATAAAGGCGGCTTCTGAAAGTGCGTGAGTATCTTTAGCCACATAACATGGCCCGGAAATCCCTTCCTGTGAGCGTACTTCGACAATCGCTTGCGTAATAGCCAGAATGTGTGCTTCGTTAAAGCTATTGCGACCGGAGCTGCCACGATGACCAGAAGTGCCGAATTTGACTTTATGTGCTGGATTTTCTGGATGTGGTTGCAGCGCATAATATTGGGAGGTGAGCTGGGCAACATTGATTAAATCATGCTGCTGGGCAAGCTGCCCTGCTCTTGGATGAATTGCCACTTTATTTCTCCTGAGAGACTGCACTGGATGATTTTCCAGTGCATTATAAATAGGTTCAGCGGATTACAGTAGCTAGGTGATCAACTCACTAAACCGAAAAACGGTGAATCAAGTAAATCAAATAGTGCCACACACTTTTTCAATCAGATTTGCCGGAAACTGCATATCCTGCATCACATGCTCGATCATGCTGCGTTTACGGTCAGTATTGGTATTGGTGATAACCCAGAAAGGTGTGCCGGGAATGTGACGAGGTTTGGTCTGCTTGCCGTTGGCCAGCAGTGTATGCTCATCACCCGCAAAATAGGTACGGGTACGGCCATGCATCGCTTCAGTTGTTTTAGAAAAACTCTCGCTGTTCAGGCTGTACAGCGTGGACAGGATCAACATAAAGCGTTCAACAGATTTTTTCTTTTCCGCATACTCATCAGAAAGGAGCAATTCACGAATGACGCGGACAGAATCGCGGGGACGCGGCGCGGTCGGAGCTTTAACAACTGGTTCAGGATCGTTGGCAGGCGGTGTAATTTGTACTGGCTGCCCGGCGTCCAATTTCAAGATGCGCCGTAAAATATCAGATGCACTTTCACCGATATGCAGGGTTTGGCTTGCAATAAAGCGGTAAAGTTCTTCATCAACTTCTATCGTTTTCATTTCTATCCAGTACTGTTCTTAATGAAAAAATTATTCCGGGATTATAAGATATAATGCCACAAAACAAAACAATTAAACTTTCAATAACTTAAAGTGATTCTTTTTAAAATAGTTAATTTTAAAAAAAGCGTCTTTCCTCTAAAATAAATCAAGCAGTTACAACTTCCTCACCCCGGTAGATTTGTCACTGTTTGCGTGACATGATATTAAATATCTCAATATTAAACATAGTCTAAACCGTATTAAATTCAGGCAAATCATGAAATCAAACAGTCAGTTAAATTATCACTTTCACACACCGGATAATCCCCGCTCATCGACTCCCATTGTTCTGATTCATGGTCTTTTTGGGGATTTGAATAATCTTGGGATATTAGCCCGTGATTTACAGCAACATTATCCAGTGATTCAAATTGATGTACGCAATCACGGTATTTCACCAAGAATGGAAAACATGGATTACCGCGATATGGCCCAGGATGTTTTGACCCTCCTTGATGAACTGAATGTGCCAAAAGCCACGTTCATCGGGCATTCAATGGGCGGAAAAATTGCCATGACCATGACCGCCGTTGCCCCGGCCCGTATCGATAAAATTGTGGTTATTGATATCGCTCCCGTTGCTTATTCAGTTCGTCGCCACGACAGTATCTTTGCTGCGTTGAATAAAGTCACAGAAGCAGGTGTACAAAGCCGGAAAGAAGCAACAGATATTATGTTGCAAGATATTCAGGAAGATGGTGTCATTCCGTTCTTGCTAAAATCATTCCGTCAGGGAGAATGGAAATTCAATTTGCCGGTTTTGCAAAAAGAGTACGAAAAAATTATCGGTTGGGAACGTATTCCCGCATGGTCACAACCAGCTCTGTTTATCCGTGGCGGGAATTCTAATTACGTTACGGAAGAATATCGGGAAGATATTATCAGCCAATTCCCGAAAGCGACAGCATGGGTTGTAGCCGGTTGCGGGCATTGGGTTCATGCAGAAAAACCAGAAGCGGTACTCAGGGCAATTCATCGTTTTTTAGGAACTGAAGAATAAGAAAAAATAAGAGAAATAAATATATCAACCCACTCAATACAGGTTATAAATAATGGGTGGGTTGTAAAAATGGATGGCGTGTAAATAATGGAACCAAAATAAAAATAGTTATACCTTCTTTGTTATAAATCCCTTAATATATATAAATAAAAAAACTATTAAATATCACATCAATACTAAATAGTATCTTCCATAAAAGCATTTAACTTGAATTAAGGGTAAAAGGTAATGAAAGATAATATTTTATATAATCCTATTGCACATCTTTACGAAAGTTTTTCAGACTCAACGCCACATATTGAAGTGGAAATTCGTACCATGCTCAATCTGGCCGGGGATGTACAAGGAAAATCAGTGTTAGATTTAGCATGCGGATATGGTCTTTTTGGCCGTAAGTTTAAAGAACTTGGCGCGTCAAAAGTCATTGGTGTCGATATATCCGATAAAATGATCGAAATTGCCAGAAATAAATCGCAACAATATAATGATGGGATTGAGTTTCATATAAGCGATGTCTGTAAAATGGGGCAAATGGGTAAATTTGATCTGGTTGTTGCCGCTTGGTTATTTTGCCACGCAGAATCACTTGAAGACCTTCAAACCATGTTCCGTGTCATTGCAGATCACCTCAAGCCTTCCGGTAAACTCGTCGCTTATACATTTGAACCCAATTTCCGATTGGAAAAAGGGAATTACATGAATTATTCCATCAAAGTACTCAGCGAAGAACCAGTAAAAGATACCACCCTTTTAAAAGCTGAATTTATGACAACTCCCCGCAGCCCTTGTACAATGTATCGCTGGAGCCGTGAGCAATATGAGGATGCCATCAAAAAAGCCGGTTTAAAACATTTTGAATGGCATAAACCCATGCTGATGGAAAGTGATATTGCCAGCCAGCCCCCAGGTTATTGGAACGATTATCAACGGAACTGTCTTGATACCGCCCTCGTTTGTCACTTTTAAAATACCGTATAATATTCCCCCGAACCTTAGGGGGATTGTGCGTTAAATAATATTTTATTTAATCCTCCAATCTGCCGACATTTATGATATCAATATTTTCTTTATCCGACATACTCTTTATCTAATACATTTTTATCCTGCCAATTAAAAACCAATCTTAATAATTTGCGAGTAATTTAATAGTCAATAGGTTTCAAAATATCATGCGATGGCAAATCAATTCCAGTCACATTGTTAATTTACAATATGACTGAAACACACCAACACAGCCAATAACGCTGGCATTTGGAAAGAAAGGAACCTACCCGATCAGTATTTCATACTGCCAAGTTTAATTAATCGTTTCTTTTAAAAAGAAATGATTAATTGATAGTTTCAATCTCATTCAAATAATGGGTATCGGAAAAGCCTTTATCATTGAAAAAACGAATCAGAAGATCAGCCAAAACATCCGGGCGTTCTACCATAACGAGATGATCTGATTTCTTGATGGTAGTAAAGATCGAACCAGGGAAAAGAGAAGCGCAATATTTCACATTTTCAGGTGGCGTAATGATGTCATGTTCACCTGTCACACATAAAATTGGCTTGTCAAAATTCTCAGCTTTCTCATATTTCTTCTGGTTCAAAAGGCGTCTTTGAAGCCCTTCATGCCTGTTACCCAAATGGCGGATTGTTTCCTGCAATGTCGTTTTGAGCAGTTTATAAGTCGTGTCTTTTCCTAAAACATCAACACCCGGCTCAAGACAGAGAATACACGAAATGATTTTTTCGATAGATTCGTCATATTTTTCTTCATGCAGCAACTTAAATGCTTCATCGAACCGTTCTTGAATATGAAGAGGCTGAGTCAATGCAGCACCAATCAATACTGATTTATTAATCCTGTCAGGCCACCGGTGAGAAAACTCCAAGGCAGTGGAGCCACCGTAAGAAATACCAATAAGATTTACTTTCTGCAAAGAAAGAACATCCAAAATATGCAGGATACATTCCGCAAGAAACTCGAATCCCTCATCTTTGGGAACGTCATCCGCAGCGCCTGTACCCGGTAAATCAACCATGATGAGCGGGCCGTCATCTTTAAGAAGATATTCAAGGTGTGGCAAGGAATACATATCCTGAAAACCACCAGCAATGATCAACTTCGGCACGGTTGTTGAAGTATTAATGTCACCGATTACACGAAATGCATATTTGACCCCACGCCATTCAATATCCCTCTTGTCTTGGGGAGGAAGGCGATGGGTTGAATCAATAAAAGTAGCAAGAGATTCTACAGTTCGAAATCTGAGCACATCACTCCAGTCGATTTTTTTGCCTAGATCTTGCTCAATGAAAATTTGCATTTCAACTAAGGAGATGGAATCTGCACCAAGACTGAAGAAATCATCTGAAACTTTCATCGATTCCACCCGCAGTACTTCCTGGCATATTTTCAATACTTCAGTTTCTGTGTTACTTAATTTGCAATTTTCTTCTGATGATACTGTCATATCACTCTCCTATCTTCATTGATACCCAGTACTGCCAAGTTGCAATATCACGAATTGCATCTTATATGTACCGGATATGATTACTTTTAAATCAGCTTAAAGCCCCCAAAGCGGGTGCATCATATCCTTGTTCGAAAGAATAATCTACGAAAGTAATCACTGATGTTATTAAATGAGAATGTATATAATTAGTAATTGATATAATATTCTGTGAATTTATTTTAAATCGATATTATAAAGAAATGATGATTAATTTTGATTCTCCAAACTAGTATAAAACGCAAAAATCATCAATGAGCTGTCAGGTAATATGCTGCGCAACATGATCTGCTGCACAGTTTTTACGCATAGTAAGATTGCTACATTGCAATTCATAGCCCGAATGTAGCCGATAAGATCAGGAGGGTTTTGTTTATTTGATTAAAGCTAGGCACCCTAATCTGACGTAAGTGGCTTCATCATTTCTACTACACTATCAAGTAATCTTGGCGTACAGGCTGACACCAAGCTGCCGCCTAACATCACTTTTCCCCGGCTACCATCCAGCGAACAGAAGTCTCCTCCCGCTTCCCTGATACAAGGTAAAATTGCAGCGCTGTCCCACGGTTTCATTATGGTATCAATAGCGCAATGCAAACGACCGGCAGCAACCATCGCGTGCTGATAAGCATCATTGGCAAACGTGAAATCCCGCGCAGTTTTTACCAATGAATCCAGATCATAAGCGATTGTGCCATCAGCAAGGTTATAGCTTGTACTGTGTATTCCTGAGGCCGTGATCACCGCCTGCTCCACCCTTTCCGGTGAGTTTTTTGCAATCTTCAATTGTTGCAGAGGCTTGCCTTCCACACTCTTCCAGCACCCCTTACCTTTTGCCGCATAAATGGTGGTTGAAATAGCTGGGAAACTCATCACCCCAACAACCGGCTCTCCCTGTTCAACAAATGCAATCAACGTACTGAATAAGGGAATGCCATATAAAAATGCCCTGGTGCCATCAATGGGATCAATCACCCAACCCGATTCAAATTTCTCTGCGCCCTTCAGTCCGTATTCCTCTCCCCAAACGGGAACTCCCGGACTGCGCTTTTCAAAGATATTGCGAATTTCTGTTTCCAACATTAAATCAGTCTGGGTCACAATAGAGCGGTCAGGTTTATAATCAAATTTCTCCGCTCCATTAAAAGCATCCTGCGTTTTTTTTCTAATACTATTTACCGCTTCAAGAGCTATTTCCAACATCTGGGTACATTCCTTTTATGTAGAGTAAAGATCTAGACTGACACGCAAAAAAGATCCAATCAAAACGGTTCTTCTATGTATTGACAATAAATTAAAAAGAAAAATTTTATCTCAGCAGTTAAGGAAAATCCATTTTTAAACATATGGATATAAGTTTATGCGAACTTGGCATAACTAATTAAAATAAAATTCAAGCCAAAATCCTTTATGTCACCTTTTAGCTCTGCGCTTTCTTAAATCGCTGGTCGACTTCGTACCGTTCAGTCATTCTTCTTATCAGGCCAAATAGCCGAGCAAGTCAATAATTCATTGAATTAAAAATGATTTTTTATTTTTTAGTTTCTCATTGGAATTATAAATTTGTGTACTAAATTTTAATATATAGAGTTTTTAACCACATTCCATTGTCAATCAATCTTGAATAAATAAAGAAAAGAGCATTCATCCTTCAATATAAAATATATTGGTTTTTAACCATAGTTTATTTAAATAACTCAACACGCCTTTTATTGGGTTAAAAACATTATTAACATGCCAATAATTAATGAACCAAAATTAATAAAAAACAATATAGTTAATTAATTGCCCCTCCCAACGAAGCAGCAATGTGGGATTACCACCTCTATAGATTTGTATCGGAAAAGAATCCTGTACATCCTCCTTGTTGGGCACATAAACCCGGCCCTTATAAAGTGCGAAAAAGAGATAAAAAAGGAAAAATTATCTATGATGTCAGAAAGTCAGATAATGGTATTTACACCAAGTTTTGTGGGTTCTTTATCGTTAATAATACGGTGATAATAAAGTAAGCCTCTAAAAAAATGGCTCACTTATGCGAGCCATTTTTAATCATTCAATTTCGCCAATAAAATGGGTTGATTAAATCAGTCTGGATTTCTCAGTTCGGATCATTGTTGTATCCGACCAAGCCATCATGACAGATGATTGCGTTTTGCTATCCAGCGAATCAATAAAACCATTGCCACTCATGGCGGGTGCAAAACCACTCATGGCCTGTACCAGAGAGTCCACCGCATTAGCTGACAACACGGTAACTTCACGCTCTCCCTGTGCATTCTTGTCTGCCATTTGAGTCACAATATCCGCACGGTTGCCATTGAAGTAGTCATTGAAAGTCACAGACCCTATTGCTTCAAACTGCCCTTGTTCGGAATCTGTATACACATTGCGGGCTGTCAATAATACCAGATCGTAGCCACTGCGCTGGAACCACAATTCTTTCCAGTTAAGATTATTGAAAATAATCTTGTCGCCTTGTTTGATGTCTTCCACCACATTATCAATAACATCACCACTGACTACATAGCTATTGACGCCAGCACCACCGCTAAAGCGGTTTTGATAGCCTCCCAACACCAGCAGGTCGTCACCGTCACCACCGTTCAATTGGCTGAATTTGGAAACCACATCGGCAATCAGATGGTCATTTCCCGTCCCCCCATTAATGAGTGCGTGGTAACCCATCAGTTTGATGGCATTATTGCCCCTATTGCCATCTACCCGGTTATCGTTGCCGAATACATTGGCAAAATCGTTGCCTGCTCCCAAATCAACCTGATTGTTATTGCCGATAGCGACAACATAATCCTGATCATGCCCGGCATCAATGCGGTTGAAGTTACCGGCAGCCACGATATAGTCACGCCCACGCCCTCCTTCAATCACACCGCCTTCACCAAAAGCAAAAACCTGATCATCGCCGTCTCCCATGTAGGCATAGTTAATGCGTCCGGCGAGCACGGCAACATCATTGCCCTTTCCGCCGAACATCATGTTCTCACGCCCCAGCATGACTCCCATGTCATTGCCTTCACCGCCGGTGAAAATGTTTGAAACGCCCATCGAATAAAAGACGTCATCACCGCGCCCACCCCAGAAGTTGTTGTTATCTCCCAGATAAGCGCCCAAATCTTTCCCGTCACCGCCCCAATTGAAGTTGTAGTTACCGAGGGAAACATGAATATCGCCATCGCCTTGCAGATGCCCGCTATTGCGCAGGAAATCAAACGTTTTATCCTGCATGTGCAGTAAATCGTCTGTCAGGTTCTGTTTCAGATTAGAGGCCAGTTGCTGCATTTCTTCCTGTTTATTCTGGCTGAACAAGGTTGCAAACAGATTTGGCAGATTCAGAGAGTTAAACCCGAATGTACGCCCTGACTGCGCTTGTTCTGGGGCTAATGGCAATTCGTTGTTTTCCTCCGCGAGGCTATCTTCCGCTGGGGCTTTTTCTTGCAATCCGTGACTTTCAAGGAAAGACTTCAGACCATCAGAGCCGGCGGCTATATTGGCTTTAATGCCATCGTAAAGCACCTGTGGATCAACCAATGACTGCAACTGTTTGCCGCTGAATTCGCCAATGACCTCAAGCATCTCTTTCACGATGGCAACACCATCCACGGGTTGGTTGGAGCGCGAAATAATTTGCCCCTGCGGGGTGTAATCCACACCAAAGATATCAGCAAGTGTTGTGTCCGCATTCACCGTTGCAAGTCGGCCCAACAATTTGTTTTTAATCTGGCGCGGCAAGTCTGCCGGACTGAACGTAAACGTGGTTTTCGCCAATCCGCTGGATGTGTATTGCTGGGTCATTAAGCCAAACAACGAACCAAGGTTGATATCCAGAATTGATTGGATATTGTCACCGAACATAAAGTTCCAGTTGCCGGTTGTAGCCTGAATATCGGCTCCCTGCCCGCCAACGGCAACGTTAAAGGCCAGTTTTTCATTTGCCTGACGGAATTTGTCTGCCCGGCTGAGACGCCCCAAACCTGACGAATTGCTGCTCAGCCACTGGTTATATTGCTTATTCAGCGTGCTTTCCAAATCACTCTTCAAACCACGGCCACTGCGGGCAGATTGTGAATCCAGGTTCGTCAGTGAGTGATAATCCACGCTGCTGGTTTGATCCAACCCTGACATATCGCTGAGGTATTTTCTCACACTGCCGATTGTCCATTGCGTTTCCTGTGAGGAAAGCCAATTTGGTGCCGAGAATTCTCCGGCAATCTGCTGCAATACGCCAGACACACGCGATACGCCATCAAATGGATTGAGCAGCGGTGGAGTCGGAATCGATTTATCCATCATCACAATCAGATCATTGCTGCGCCCTTGGTTGAAGCTGACATTCCGGTTGCCGATAAATAACTGTGCCCCTTCCAATGCCTGATAACCCGCAATGTTGATACTGTACTTGCTGTCACCCTCTCCCAAGTGCACCATGACATTATTGTCACCAAAAGCCAGTGACTTGAAGCCTCCGCTTCCCACTTTAATGCCAGCGTTAGTGGTTCCCCAGTTAATTGCCGTAAATTCACCATCACCGATCTGTATCTGGACATTGCCGGAATAGCTTAATCGATTGTTGGTCGCGTTCTTATCTGCATCACTCTTTTGATAATGACGTGATTTCGGTACGTGGAATGTTTCGGTGTTATTTGCAATTGCCCCTTTCGCAAACGTATTTTTTTCAATGTTGCTTATTCCATGATTTCCCACACGGGACAGGACAATATCATGCTCCGAAATACCATGCCGCATACGTTCTGAACGGCTTTCCAGTTCACCTTGCTGATTCCAGTGCAATACTGTTTTATTGTCATGCAACTTGTGCACCCACTGTTCCTGTGCTCCCCGCGTATATTTCCGGCCACGATTGTCTACCGCAACATCACTGCTGCGTGCGGAAACTGAGGCACGTATGCCATATCCATCAAGTGCGGAAATCAAATGGCGGGCAAAGCCATCACGTTTATCGTTACTTATCAGGGAGCAACCCACCAGACTGATATGCTGAAGTTGACCGGAAGACGGGAAGCTATTGCTGAACTGTTTTAATCTCATGGCAAGTTCGGCTGCGCTGTAACCACTCATGCGTGTATGACCCTGAATGTCGCTATGTTCAGCCGCGTCACGACCATGACCCACAACCTGCCAGCGTATCTTGCCTGCCAATTTGGTCGGTTCCCCGTACACCACCTGATACTGGCCATTGGCATCAAGCTGGACAATGACACTGGAATCCGGATGCTTGCCCGCTAGGTTTGCTGCGGCACGGGCAGCGACCAAGTCATTTTCCGTCTGGATAATAACCTGACCATCAAAGCGGCTATCCCTTTCGGAAGATTTCCCTCCGGCAGATGCTTCTGAGGTTGATTCCTCTCGGGCAGAGAGCTCCGTTACGGCAACGCGTTCCCATTCGCTGACATTTAGGTTATCCAGCGGACGTTCAGCGCCCAATGCATTTTTCATTGGCGTGCCATCAAAAATATCCATATCAAGGATATCTTTCATGGTTGTTCTGTCACCCAAGACAGGGCGATAAGATGCCATTGCCGAGCCATCCAACACTATGACCCGATCGAAAATTCTTTCCCGATCACCATTTTTGGCCATTTTGTAGTTGGTTGCCATATTCAAATCTGAACGGCCGAAGAAGCGGGTCATGTAATTGCCGAATTTCTCCGCAGAAGAAAACTCGACGATACCCACGTTGGGATCGTAGAAACCATACATGCGGTTTTCCCCGCTGCCTTTTGACCAAGCCGCCATCGCATGCCCCAAGGTGTTCAGCTCCAATAGAATTGATGCCCCCTCCACGTTGGTAGCCGTGATTTTTTCAATCACCCCTTTCACAGTCAGGGCTTGCTCTCCCGCCAGTTTTTCCTTCCATACTTTGATGCTACTGTCGAACATCGGGTTTCTTGCATAGAGTGCGGATAGCGTTCCCAGTAACTTGCTGGCATTCGTCTGTTCATTTTCAGAATACAGTTCAGGGTGACTCAATACCGAAGCCGCAGAATACAGCTTACTTAGCAGCGCGTTGGCAACGCCCTCACGCCCTTCATTTTCCAACTGTTTTGCCACCAAAACGAATTTTGATAATGGAACACAACGCCCGCCAAAACCGTCATTGGAGAGATTCAGCAACAGCAATTGTGGCGCAAGATGCTCACTGGCTTTAGGATCAGCCATTCCCGCTGAGGTGACATCCCGGAAAAGGCGATTGTATTTTTCAGTCTTCGGTTGAAGGGTAATTTTTAATGCCCGGTTTTCAATTTCCCATGCCAATGCGCCTTTTTGCTCGGCAGTCCAACCCTTCTTCACCAACATGTCCACCAATTGCTTGATGTTCATGTCTGGGTGGAAGCCGTCAATAATGCGCTCGGCGTGACCGTATTTATAGCCCGACAAAAACGCTTTCGTTGCACGGATATCCTGCTGCCTGCCCAAGTCATCCACCGTTGGCTGCAAGGCGACGGCATAACGTCTCAGATCGTTCTTAATGCCTTTAAGTACAACACTGTGCCGCGTCCGGAAATTGCCTTCAAACAAATTGGACACTATTTTTTTGGCGTACTGTTCCATCAACGGATTGCTGGCATCATGACTGTGGTAAGTATGTTCACCTGAAATGTCATAACCCGCTTCAATCAGCTTGGTGCGTAACTTTTCACCTTCCTCACCCAAGCCTTCGTTGTCTGTCAGTAACATGATGGAAGTTTGTATCGAAAGCCCCTGCAAGTTTTTCTCGACGGAGAATTGACCATTCACGGTTTTTGCCAACGCCCCGGTAAGGCCGGTTGGGTTGGGAATACCGTGGGCGGCGATCGCTTTTGCCATACTTGGCATTGGCCGGTCGAGCAGCAAACCCGCGACTGCCTGCCCCCTGCGTTCAGCATAACGGGCCAGATCCGCGGCAATCGGCGCACCCATTGAATAACCGTGGATCACGATATTATCAGGGCTGATGCCCCGGTCATTGACCAGATAACGGAACATGGTACGCGCATCCTGATACAGACCAAGCTCGCTTGGGCGTCCATCACTGTTGCCGTAACCACGCATATTTACCGCCAGCACATCAATGCCTTGGGATTGGTAGTGATCTTTGATTTTAAAGGCTTGTTCTTCAGCGGAAGAACCCGAGCCATGAATAAACAGTACAACTTTTCTGTTTGCCGATTCGTTTGCAGAATGATTGCGTAACCTGCTGCTGCCAAGGTGGTAATACCCATCCAAACGCCCGATCTCGCCCTGTAACGTGACTTTTTCTGTTATTTGTCGATCCATGTCCCGACCCAGTTGTATCTGAATAAATTTGCTGATCCTGCGGCGATCTTCTTTAACGCCGTAAAGCTGGTTATTCATAAAGCGGGTCAGAGGTTCAAGGGGCGCGGATTCACGCGGTGGTGCATCGTCATTGGGAATGGCGACTTTTTCCAACATTTCTTCATGCCTTTCAAATGCATGTTCTAAAATAGCGTCGGATTCTTCCCCATTGAGGCGCTGCCACTTTTCCTTGATTTTATTGAGCTGTGTCGCTTTCTGGAGCGCCTCACCAAACTGAAAGAGTTCATTCGGCGTCCAGACACCGAAGAAAGGCCGCCATTTGTTGCCAAGCACTTTATCGGCCCCACCGGCCTGCAGGATACGGGCAACGACACTGGAACAGTTTTTGGTTAAAAGTTGATAGCGGGCATCCGGATCGCTGCTGATTTTATGCCATTCCGCCTGCATCGCTCCGACATCCAGACCTTCCAGATTAATGCGATATACGCGACCGGGCACGATTTTACTGTTTTTAAAGTCGTTGATATCTGACAATTCACGCTCAGCAAATTGCCTTGTGACATTTTCAATCAGCTTTTCAACTCGCTTAGGCGATTGCATCTGGGCGGCCATGCGTAAAACTTCGGCAAAACGCTGCCCGACTTCATTCATATCCATGCCGGGATCAGCCCATTGAGCCAAGAAAGGGCGATAGATATATTCAGGTATTCCCGTAGTTTCCAACAATATTGGGTTGGCAAGCGCTGCGATGGCAAAACCTTCGCTGACATCCTTGAAAGTTGCGCTCACCCCTTTTGCCATTTTCAGTTTTTCGAGGAATTCTTTTAACTTATAGGAACCATCAGACAAGCCGAAATCATCATCCTCTTCCGCCGCCACATCGAATCGCAGTGCCGGATTTTGGTGGGCAGGCTGACTGAAATCACGCCAGCGTAACCGCAGATCAGGGAACTCTTCGGTTGAGATGTTGAAAATTTCACGCATTTCAATGGACTTACCTCCCGCCGGCCACCAGCTTACATAGTTCATGTCATTGAAATCGGCAACATCAGCTGCGCCAAGCAGGACACGCCCCTGCCCGATTTGCAATGCTGAATGCCCAATTGTGCTGGTTTCACTGGGCTTCCAGATATAAAGCGTGGCGCTGACGGGAGAGAGGTGCTGTTCAATGGCCCGGTGGACTTTTTTCAGGCCGGCAACATCAATGCCCTTGCCATCTTTTGCCAGATCATAAGGCGTCAATTGTGAAAATACGGCATTGGTGACTTCCTGACCATATTCCCTTCGGATAGCGGCCATGACCTGCTCAAGCCCGACGCCAGCAGTATCTTTGCCGATTTGCACACTGAATTTGCCCCGAGTGACAAAATCCCCGTCGGCATCAATATACAGGTGCTTGGAGTCTTTCAGGTTGGCGTTGTCCAGTTTGCTGTAAAGCTCGCTGAAACTTCCCTTGCCTGAACTTCTCAAGGTCGGTTCAGCAAGGATCAGTGATTCTTCAAGGCGTGTGTTAATTTGGGACAGCAGCAATTTCAATGCCGACGAGCGCCCTGATTCAGGGTGCCCCAATAAATAGCCTTCTACCTGTTGATGCAAGACAGTGAGTTTTTCAATCGCGTCCAGTGAATAATCCCGGTCTTCCAGCAAAGATTGTTCATAGGCACGCATTCCCCGAAGAATATTCTGATAGCTTTCACCCAAGGGTTTGCCCCGGACATAGGCATGGCGTTGCAACTCACTGAGTGACATAAGTTCAGCGTTTGGTCGGTAGCGCCAGCCGCCATCGATTTTTTCAGCCAAAATACGGGTGCGGCCTTTATCATGGGAAACGATGCGGTTTTCGATCAAATGCAATTCTTTGGGGAGTTGGTCGTAATGGCTGTAATTGGCAAAGATAAAATGCTCGATGGTTTTTATCTGTGCCGGATCTTTGGTGTTCTCCATTTTGATGGTTTTGAAGTTATAGTTGCGGTTTTCCGACCACTGATGCACTTCCAACCCACCAATACCTTCCTGTACCAAAATATTGCGTTCCGAGCGCAGGCGATAGAACGGAATGGCTTTATTCAGCATGCCGTCAATGGCGCTCAGTTTAATATTCAGATCAACCAAAGTGGTTGGCTGATATCCATGAGGGTCCATTTCAAGGTATTTTTTCTGTTCAGCCTCACTCATGGCATCAAACCGGATTTTGGCTTTGACACCTGCATCGGCCAGCCTTTTGCCGATGGATTCCAACGGAACATTCCGATATTCATGGGCCGGTTTATCCAGCAGACGAATTTCGTTGATTAACCCTTCGCGCTGCAATTGGCGCAATACCGGCAATTCGACGTTCCAGAAGAAGTTCCCCAGACGCAGGCCACCTTCTGCAATGACGTAAACATCGCCGCGCGAGCCGGTCGCATATACCGAGCTCCAAAAACCAATATTGCTCAGCGCCGAGGTTTTAATCGCAGACTGCAAGGTTTTTTGCTGCACATCGTCAGGGTCCAGTGAGAGACTCCCCCAGCGCATTAATTGCTTGTTCAGTTCGAGGGCAAACCTATTTCCCTTGATGTCGATATCGTAAACCACTTTTTTGCCATCAGGCTGGGCTGCGTCAAGGATGTCGCGGTACTGCTTGAAGTTGCTGCCAGACCAGAATGAAACAATGCTTTGATCTCCGTGAACAGGCTCAAAGCTGTAACCATATTGCTCCAGCCTGAAGAGAAACCGGGCGCGTTTATCCCAATCGTAGTCGAGCGTGGAATCAACAAATAATTTAGCCAGCGCTGCAACCCGATTTGGGGGAATTTGGTTCTCGGTATTGTTGAGGTAGTTTTCAATGAAATCCACCATCTGTTGCCTGACATTGTCATGGATTTCAACATCAGTGCGCTTTATGCCCGGTATTGGTGTGTCAATGTCAGGAGATAAATCCGTCAGCCGATAGTTTTCACTGTTCAGCCAGCGATAAACATTGGCAACTTTTTGGACTCTTTCATTGATGAATGAATACGTCAATGAGCCGGCACTGCCGTTACTCCGCTGTGATCCCCGGTTGTTTGGCCCCAATGCTTCCAGCCCGCTCAGATCCAGTCCCGACACCATCGGGGTTGATTCATGCTGTGGTTGTACAGGCTGAACGGGGGCAGTGATTTCGCGGGAAGATATCCGTGGTTGGGAAGATTTGTCCTGAGTTAATGGCGGAGCTGCATGCTTGGCACGTATCCCTGCATTAATCTGCAAGCGCTGAATGGCTTGTTTCGCATCAAGGAGTTCAGAGAAATCTTCATCCAGCCCCTGAATCTCCTGACTGAAACGACCGTCACCCTGTACCGGATTCCCGGCATGAAGGTGGCTTTCCGTCTTGCCGGCACCCGTTGATTCATATGCCTTGCCGGACAATCCGCTGCCTGCACGGTTATTGTGGTTTGATTCATGGCTGCTGTCCCGGGCCATTCTCCCTGCATCCATTTCAGCTTGTTTAAGCGCAGCATATCCGTCATGCTCAGCCTGCTGTGCACGTTTTTGCTGCGAACGTGCTTCCTGCTCGCGAAATTCTGCTTTAGCGCGGGCATCCTCAATATCCTGTTGTGCATTCAGGCGATGTTGCTCACCGTTGGCAACCCCTGCCTCGGATTTTTTAACGGCAGTTTTTAGCTGTTTTTGCTGTTGCTGCAAAGTGGATAGCGCATCATCCAATTGCTGCCCGGCAACTGATTTTGTGCGCTCCAACTGCGTTTGCAGTCCATCCAGCAATCCACCGGCAAACGCATGACGCCATGGGTCGCCAGAACCCTTCTGGTTAATGGTATTTTTTACATTATCCAGCGCCACATTATCCAGATTTGCCAGCAAATCCGCTTTTGCGACAAAATCAGCCGTGACAGCCTGTTCTTCAGCCTTGATGGCATCACGCTGCGATAACCCATTGCTGTCCAAGGCCCGAATGTCTGTCTCTTCTAACTGACGTTGCGTAGCAGAAATGGCTGCCAGTTGTTTTTCTCGTTCTTTTATCAAGCGTTGCTGATCGGCTTCTGCACTTGCCTTGTCTTTCATGACACCCGCAGAAAGGGGATCTTTCCCCGCATAGTCTGCATTGGCAGGCTCTGTGTGCTCTGAATGGGCAACAACGTTATCCAGCAGATATCCCCTGCCATCACTGATGCCGGTTCCCTTGAATTCCAGACGATTGCTGCCCGCCTGCGCAATTAACGTCAATTGTTTGTGCTGCCACTTAATGGGATCTGCCTGAGAAGAGAAAACAATTTTGCCATTCCACAAAACATCCATGCCGTTATCGTCATTGCTTCCGGCACGTCTTGCAAAATCAAAATCAAGGGTGATCGTCTCACCGTCGGCCAGATTCTGAATATCCTGATAAATCGTTGTATTGGCATTGGCGTCGAGTTCGCTGACATGAGAACCATGCCCGTCATTGTCAAGGCCATAAGACGCTGCCGGATGCTGTGTCTCTGTACCCTGTGTCGAGAGCCATCCCGTACTTCCCTGTTCAAAATCACCATTGGTGATAAGGTTCGGTTGCGACGCTGAAGATGAGCCTTCATCGTTCGCCATTTGTTGGATTTTGCCGATATCCGGGCTGTCAATGTGTGTGACAGTGCCTTTTAAATCTGCTTGTAATTCTGACGTGATTTCATCAACTTCTGTCATTTTAAAGCCATTCAGGGAAGACACTTCTGGCAGGTTAATCGCCCCACGCCCCCGGTAGCTGCCGGAAGTATTGGCTTCATCACCATTGATCAGATAGTTAATTCCCTGGCTGCCTGCAACCCCCAGCAATGTCTGTTTCACATGACCGAACAGGGCTTCCAGCTTGTTGCTCTGGGTATTGCTTGATGCAACCGCAAAGCTGTAGAAATCACCATTCCCCACTTGAAGGGATAAATTATTGCGGGCGTAAGAAGCATGAATGTTAATACCATCCCCAACATGAACATTGGCATTGGCGGAACCTTTCATGGCTGAGATATTCAGCCCATCACCCACTTTGGTATTAATATTGAATTTGCCCCAAACAGCGTTGACAGAAATACCATCACCCCATTTGGTGTTCACGTTCAAATCACCGTGTGCCACCGTGACATTCAGACCATCACCCACCGTGGTCGTGATATTGCCTTTCCCTTTGGCGGTGGTGATCTGAGTGCCGTTCCCCACTTTAGTCACGGCATTGCCTTGGCTCCACAAGGCGTTGAAGCTGTCCCCAGTCCCGATTTGGGTGACGATATTGGCATCGCCTTTCGCCAAAGCCACATTGCGGCCATTGCCCACTTTGGTGATAACGTTGGCTTTGCCCCATGCCCCGGTGTAATCATCCCCATCGCCCACGCGGGTGACCATATTGGCCTGCCCGTTAAGCACGGTTGCCGTTTGCCCATCCCCGACTTTGGTGACAATATTCGCTTTTCCTTGGGCAAAACTATAATGGCTGCCTTTCCCCACATGGGTCATGACGTTTGCATCGCCCCACGCCACATGAGTTGCCACTTCATCACCCACTTTGGTCACGATGTTGGCCTTTCCTTTGGCAAATCCCACCGTATTACCATTGCCCACGTGGGTCATGATATTGCCGATTTGGGATACCAGTAATCCGACTGTTGTGCCATCCCCCACTTTGGTCAGAATATTGCCTTTGCCATGCAATAAACCGGCTGTCGTTCCGTTCCCGACATGAGTCACCACGTTGGCTTCAGCCGAGGTAACAACCCCCATAAAGCCCTGACCCACTTTGGTCACGATGTTGGCTTTGCCCAACGCCAAGGTGCCGGTTAATCCGTCTCCCACATGAGTCATGATATTGGCCTGCCCAAACATGGCAGCAAGGGTAGTTTCATCACCGACTTTGGTCATGATATTGGCATTGCCGGCCAGTAAGCCGATAGTGGTGCTATTTCCGACCTGAGTGTAAATGTTGGCTTTGCCAATCATCAGGCCGATTGTCAGCCCATCCCCCACTTTGGTCATGACATTTGCGCCCCCCAGCATGGCCGCAAATGACGAGCCATTACCGATATGGGTCATCACATTGGCTTCACCAACCATAGCTGCCAGCATTTCACCATTACCCACTTTGGTGGCGATATTGCCTTTGGCAAGCATCAGGGCAACCGCCATGCCTTCCCCAATATGGGTGAACACGTTCCCCAGCGCCACCATCAATGCCAGCGCCTTGCCATCCCCCACTTTGGTAAAGACGTTAGCGCCTCCGGCCATGATTGTGTAATCATCCCCCTGTCCCACATGGGTAAAGAGATTGCCCAATCCCAACATAGCCGCAATGGCTTCACCATCACCCACTTTGGTGAAAACATTACCGGCAGCGCCCATGATGCCCAACGTCTGACCATTGCCGATATGGCTCAGAATGTTGCCGATACCAAACATGATGCCAGTTGTACTGCCATGACCGATTTTGGTTATCACGTTTGCACCGCCCAGCATCATGCCTGTGCTGTAACCGTCACCGATATGGGTCAGGACATTGCTTCCCCCTCCCATCACGGCGGAAACTTTCCCCGCTCCTTTTCTGGTCAGAATATTCGCACCTCCCAACGCCATAACGTTGGTCATGCCATCATTGGTACTCTGGGCAATTTGGGAAAATTGGGATGCCGGTGTTTTCTGCGGAACACTGCTGATATGAGTGATGACGTTGGCAATCCCCGCGCCATTGAAAGTCAGGTTGCCTTTTTTACCTTTTTTGAAAATGACATTGGCGGCTCCCGCCCCGTCAAATTCCGTATTGCCTGTCTCGGAGTTATGCAAAATGACGTTGGCAATGCCAGCGCCTTTAAAAATAACATTGCCGTGATGAACATTGGATTTGATGACATTGCCGCCACCTGCGCCTTCATAGTGCACATCTCCTGAGCTATGGTTATTGCTGTCAATGGCGGACTTAAATAATTCCTGCTCAGTAAATCCGTGCATTTCGGTAACATGTCCGGTAGAAACACGTACCGTTTTGACGCTGTAGTTCACATCACTCAATGTGTAACTGCCTTTCCCCAGCGCCTTATAACCGTAATTAGGGCCGACGAATTGATTTGCCACTTCTGCGGTATGATCCCCCTCTTTGTACCAAGGCTGGGCAATATATTTCAGCGCCCCCGTTTCAGAATCATTTTTCAGTTGTACCATCACGACCTTGGTATAACCGTCCAATACCTTGGCGTACAGGTAAGTATTCTTCATGCGCAGGGATTTCACAGGCTTAACATCAACCGTTGAACCATCCCGTGCGACGGCATATCCGCCCATTTTGGCGTTTGATAAAATGATGCTGTCCGCCGCAATTTGCACCCCGCCAGCATAAGTGACCCACTGATCTTCCGGCAGTTCTTTTTCTATTGCGTGGATTGTGACGACCTGATGCTGTTCAACAGTCAAATCTGACAAGGTATATGCGCCATCAACATCAACAACCTGAAAACCACCGTAATCGGAAACATCCAGTGCCGCCAATTTATCAAGCAGATTTCCCGATTTATACCAAGATGTTGTGTAATATTTCAGCTTGCCTGTCTCTGGATCATTATGGAGGAGGACTTTGTTGACCTTCGTGTATTTTTCATCCGCAAAAGCAAATAAATAGGTGTTTGCTTCCCGCGTAGATTTAACACCAACCACTTTTTGAGAATTCTGAATCCAACTTCCGCCCATTGTGGCCTTAGTCAGTACAATTTCTTCCGCGTTCGCATAAGCGATGCCTTCGCCGGAAAAATCATCGTTGCCCCCTTTACGGGTTATTTGGTTATAACCGCCTGCCCCGGTGAAATTGATATTTCCATGGGCAACATCGGAATAGAGATTGTTATATCCACCCGCGCCCGTGAAAGTCATATCACCAAGATTTCCACGGCGACTCAGATTGTTATATGCCGCAGCACCTGAATAACTTAAATTGCCGGTGTTGCCATCATGCTGAATAACCGCACCACCCGCGGCGCCAGCAAAAGCAATATCACCATCTCCCTCTTTATAGATTTCGGCATAACCCGCCGCACCTTTTACGGTGAGATCGCCACTGCTATCATTGACTTTCAGGTAAGCCGCTCCACCCACGACTGTATCATTACCTGTTCCGGTATAAACCGATGCGCCGATTGAACCTAATGTGATGTGATCATTGCCGCCATAAGCGTGGATTTGTCCACCAAAGCCGATAGCCACGATGTTATTGTCATCATCATCCGCTGAATAATTCCCTGTAAAGAAATATTCGACGCTTCTCCAAAACGGTTTTCCCATAAATATATCTCTAAAAAATAAAAATAATCAGACAAAAACGCCCAATTACAAAAGCAATTGGGCGTTGATGTTAATTTCTAAAAAAATAAAAATCAGATCCTATTAAAAAGGATTTAATGATCACAGCATAGAAATAAAAACAAAAGTCAGAGTATCTTGAATTGATTTTAAAAATCAACAACAGAGAGATATAAAGTCCTTTTTACCGCTATATCGAGTCCCAACAATCACACTTAAACCCTGTAAACTGTGATTTTTTCACCAAGTTCTTTCATATCCTGCATGATACACTGAATTCATGAATAAGCACTTTAATTCCGGCCATAATATAAATGAATCTTTCTGGCACTTATAAAAACAGGCTGATTTATTTATAACAAATCATTTTAACTTTGTATTAATTGTATATTTTTTTCTGTTGAAATAGCATTATCCAGCTATTTTTCATTTTAAAAAACTCAAGCGTTCTATCTTGGAATACCTATAAAAATAAAAACCAACTCACCAACACTAGCGTGAGTTGTCAGGCGGTTAGATCATAAAGTTGATTCATGTTCAAGTTGGCGAACAAGTGGGATCACTTTTTTACCAAAGTATTCCAACTCTTCCTGAACATGCAGAAAGCCAAGCAACATCAAATTGACTCCCGCTTTTTTGTACTCAATGATCCTTTGAGCAATTTGCAATGGCGTACCAATAAGATTGGTTTTAAAACCATCATTATATTGAACAAGATCTTCTAACGTTGATTTTGCCCAGTTCCCCTCTTTTTCAGGTGATGCGTTTCCCGCGTTTTGTACTTCCGCCTGAAAGTTTTTCACCGCATTTACATTGCTATGCCGCAAAATGTCCTGCAATACCGCTTTGGCTTCCTGTTCACTATCACGGGCAATCGCAAAACCATTAACCCCAATTTTAACTTGATGATGATGCGACTGCGCCTTAAGGCGGATATCATCAATCTGTTTTTGTATATATTCGATACTGCCGCCATTAGTAAAATACCAATCAGAAACTCTTGCCGCCATATCTCTGGCCGCTCTGGAACTTCCTCCCTGAAAAATTTCCGGCAGTGGCTCAAGGGGCTTGGGATTTAAGGCATAGTCACGAAAACGATAAAAGTCACCCGCAAAATTGAAGACCGGCTGTGACCAGACCCCTTGCAAACAACGGATGAACTCTTCCGAACGCAAATAGCGTTCCTCATGATCCAGCCAACTTTCCCCAATAGCTTTAAATTCACCACGGAACCAACCACTCACGATATTGACCGCAATGCGTGCATCATGCAGCCTACTAATCGTTGCTATTTGTTTGGCTGCCAATGCGGGATTCCAAGGGCCAGGCAAAAGCGCGGCTATGACTTTCAGCCGTTTCGTCACTGACAATAAATCCTGAGAAAAAGTGACTGATTCATGTTGGTTTTCAGCACCATATCCCGCCGTAAAGCGAATCTGAGTTAATGCATAATCAAAACCGACATTTTCCGCCGTTTGAGCTAATTGGCGATTGTAGTGATGATCCCAATGAGTTCTCTGATTAATGTTGCTGATAACCAGCCCCCCTGAAACATTGGGAACCCAATAAGCAAACTTGATAGGGGAAGAATAGGACATCGTCATAGCACCTTTATTTAATTTATTCTTTAAGTTAAGGCTGCTCTTATCAAAAGATAATCAGTCAAGGATTTTATGGACTCCAATAATCTCCCCAACCGGCCCGGTATGGTTAAATCTGTTCTGCCGTTCGGATTCAGCTACCTGCTCACTGGCAATGTGATCATTGGCAGAAAATGGCATCACCAATTCGGCAAAGCGGTGAATGTCCTTCAGGTGAGGATAGCCGGACGGAATAAATTTCGTGCATCCCCAATGCGCGGTATTTCGTTATCCGTCCAGCAACTTGCTGCGGATTTCCTACCAAAGCCGTATCGGTTCCACTGCGAACTATCCCGTCTCCCTGATAACAAATATAACAACCAGATAAAAAAGCCCAATTACAAAAGTAATTGGGCATTAACATTATTTATAAACAATAATAATCAGAACCGACTACAGGCTATAACTATTTAAATTATTGGCTTCATTCATAGTTTTCTCTGAAATCACCAAAAATCAGCAGCTATCAATTTATTTAATTCTGCTTCCATGCCTGTTTTTCCAATTTCCCTTTAGCCATAGGCAACACATACATAAAATCATAAGCAGGCATATAAATATTTTTTAATTCCTGATCATTTTCAGCTATAATTCCGTTTATCATTTGGTTATATTCTTGCCCAGAAAAACAAAATGAAAAATCACTATTATTATAATAATTAACACTGGAAACGGTTTGAACAAATTTTTCAGACATATAAATAACTACTCAGATATATAACTAACTATTACCAAAAATATCAAAAAACAAAATTATCTTAACTTATTATCTAAAATCAACTCACGGCAAAAAAGACTTTTTACCACCGTACTACACCCTAACAATCACATCCCAACAATCAAACCCCGAACTATCACAGCCTTATGACATTATATTTAACTAGATGATCCCAACTTACTTTTTCTCACTAAATTTTCCACTAAAATTTAAAAAAAGCGCTGTCCATTTCTATAAAAATAGCGGTCAGTGAAGTAATGAAGTTATCATCTTATGTATTAAAAGTTAGTACAGAATCATGTGATTTCAAGTTGAAACTGTGTCATTTATAAATATTTACAAATAAGGAACAGTTTCAGGTGTAAATCTCTATTGATGCCGCTAACCTGATGTTTTCCTTTATCGGCCCGGATGTTTATGGCCTCCGATGATTTCTCCCACCGGCCCTGCATTGACAAATGAGCTCTGTATTTCCGCGGCGCCATTTTTTGTGTTGGCAGACTTACTATCAGCAAAAAGAGGCATCACCAGTTCCGCAAAATAGTGTGCTTCTTCGAGATGAGGATAGCCAGACAGAATAAACTTCGTGAATCCCAATGCACGATATTCTTTTATCCGATCAGCGACCTGTTGAGGATTGCCGACCAAAGCGGTTCCAGCCCCTGTGCGGACTAACCCTACCCCCGCCCATAAATTAGGCGCAATGCGCAAGGAATCCCGGGAACCATTATGCAATGAACGCATGCGCGACTGCCCGACGGAATCCAGCCGTGAAAGCATGCTTTGTGCGGAGGCAATAGTTTCATCGTCCAAATGTGAAATCAGCCGATCTGCCGCAGCCCATGCCTCTTCTTCCGTTTCCCTGACAATAACATGGAAGCGAATGCCATAGTCCAATTGCCGTGCATATGATGCGGACAGCTGGGAAACAACATCCAGCTTTTCCTGCACAAGCGAGAGAGGCTCCCCCCAACTGAGGTAGGTATCGATATATTTGGCGGTAATGTCATGGGCGGCATCGGATGAACCACCAAAGAACAGTTTCAGTTTATCCGGCTTAGCCAGCGGGAACAGGATTTCAGCATCTTCCACCTGAATGAATTCGCCTTTAAAAGTCACTTTCTCGCCTTTTATCAACGGCAGATAGACCTGTAAAAACTCTTCAGTCACTTTATAACGATCACTGTGGCTCAGAAAAATCCCATCCCCTTTATTTTCTACCGGATCGCCTCCTGTCACGATATTGATCAGCAAACGACCGGCTGACAACCGTTCCAGCGTGGCGGTCATGCGGGCTGCCAAGGTAGGTGGCTGCAAGCCCGGCCTCAAAGCCACCAGAAAACGCAAATTCTTGGTGATGGAAACCAGAGAGGATGCAACAACCCAAGCATCTTCACAGCTTTTACCTGTCGGTAATAAAACACCGTAGTATCCCAGACTGTCAGCAGCTAAAGCCATTTGTTGTAAGTAGGGTAAATTGATGGCTCTTCCACCAGTTGAAGACCCCAAATAACGACCATCACCATGAGAGGGTATAAACCAGAAGAATTTAATATCGTTGTCTTGTTCCATAATTCCACCACATAATTAAAATGACTGTAAATTGGGAAAAGTGCATATTCACTCGTAACTGAATAAAAAATCTTCTTGAAAGCAATGTTTTTTATTTTTCTCTAAACAGCACATGAGATTGAGCGATAATTTTCCCAGCAATAGATAATATTTTTTAAAAAATTAACAGAGAGAAAATTGATAATTATTTTTAACAGCCCGGTTTTCAACTTAATCTCGTAGGCTACCTGTTAATGTAGTTGCCAGTATAAAATAATCATCCATCAGCATAAAAAATCTTATAATTTCAATAAAGTCATACCACTATAGATAAGCGCACACTTTAAACAAGGAATTAAAAGTAATTATTAATTGCCATTTGTTATAAAAATCCCCATATGGCGATAATAATGCAATTAATTGAAATGGCCCATTATTGCGGGCTATTCAGAACAATGTTCCTCAGTAAAGCGGTTATTGATAGTAATAATTTATTCTATGAGATAGAAGCATATTACTGCATAACATAATTTATTCTAACACCCTGTATTGATTTGTAGACAGCAGAATAAACTGGCCAAAATGCAAAATTATTTCCTGATGTGATAGTGAATGATAGTCTTGTGTATAATATATTTCGTATTTTATTGTTGATTTTTGAATCTAAAAAAACAGAATATAACTTTACAATGATAAGATACTTTATTTGTAACAGTAGCGAATGCAATTGATGAATCCTGCTAATTCCTTATGTTGTAAGACGCCAGTAAATAATTTAGCTTTTTAAATCCATATTATTTAATAAGGTGAGGTTGCATATGATGGAAAAAGGAAAGTATGTAGAAGAAGTTAATGATGAAGTTACTGAATTTATCACATCACATACAGGATATGTTTCTTTTAAGAATGGGTGGGGTGAAGACATTTCCTCTCTAACTGTACGTCATCGTCGAAGTAATAACCCTAATGAAGAAGAAATAAAGGCTGTTTATAACATTCCTTCCGGAAAAGAAGTAGGTGTAATGAATTTTACATACGAAACAGGAGCCGGATCATCATTTGATTATTGGTGGATAAAATTCATCACAAATTCTGGGAAAGAATATCAAATAAAAGATAATTTTTATTGTAGCGTTTCTTCCAATGATGATGGTAATGTCAAATTGAGAATTGATGGGGCTGATAAAAAGCTATATGTCACTTTTTCGAATTCTAGCTCTTGTCAAGTTTCTATTTCTGCTAGTTAAGTGGCTTAGTTTCCCCATAATATATGTGAGGTGGCTACCTCACATATTATAATAGGTAATCGTTATGCTTAACATTATAAAAAACTCTAAAAAATTAGCAGGAACATCATATAATCGCTCCCCGAATAATCAGGATGCAGTTGGGCAAAGTAAAATCATATCAGGTATTCCCACTGCCAATAATAAATGTGTAGTTCAGTTCGGAATTTATAATAATTTATACTGGAATGGTAACAGTACTATTCGCGCTGCCAACAATTGTTATTCCTATGCCGTTAATATAAAAAGATTTTCAGGCAATAAATATAATTTTCCTCATCCGGGTTTTTGTCATATAGGCCGTAAACCAAAGAAGGATCAAGAGCTTATAGATGGTGTTAAAGCGGATGGACTGATACCTCTTGGAGAAAGCATAAATTGTCCACAAGGGAATAAAGACAACCCTGTGTGGTTAGTGGCTTTATATACTGGAATATTAACAACCGATAGCCCTGAAGGTGAAGAATGGGATTATCATTTTTATAGAAAAGTATGGACAGGAAATGGTAGCGATAAATTTTATTGGGGGCATAAACCAGGCTCAGAAGCAGTCACTCATGTAGACGTTAGTACTGATTATCCTCATGAGGATGCAAAAAGGCTTGGATATACTAATTTTATTGGCGCTTACCTTGTACCAAATATTACTATTTGTGGATTGTCGTACTGAAAGTGATTTTTTACTATCAATACAGTGATTACCAATAGCATTTTTACGCCATAACAACTTTTAATGAAGTTTGTCCGTAAGCCAGATAGCCCGCTATTGCGGGCCATCGTGTTAACGTTAATATCAAATAAAAATCCAGCCAACTGTTTTAAACTTTAGGCTAACTTGGATTTTCCATTTGTCGTATCAGACCATGCGGTCACGATAGTGGACTGAGTTTGGCTATCGAGTGAATCAATAAACCCGCTGTCTCCCATATCAGGCGCAAAGCCACTCATGGCCTGAACCAAGGAATCCACCGCATTGGCTGAGAGTGCCGTATATTCACGCTCTCCCTGTGCATCTTTATCACCCATTTGAGTAATGATATCCGCACGGTTGCCATTGAAGTAATCATTGAAAGTAACAGATCCCATTGCTTCAAACTGCCTTTGGGCCGAGCCGTCACTGATATTGCGGTGTGTCAGCAAGACCAAATCATAACCGCTGCGCTGGAACCACAGATTTTGCCAGTTGATGTCGTTGAACATAATCTTGTCGCCTTGCTTGATATCTTCAACCACGTTATCAATCACAGCGCCGCTGACGACATAACTATTCACGCCCGTGCCACCTTTAAAGCGGTTTTGATACCCGCCCAGCACGAACAAGTTATCCCCCGCACCGCCATTGAATTGGCTGAATTTGGATACCGTATCGGCAATCAGGTGATCGTTGCCTGTACCACCGTTGATGACTGCGTGATACCCCATCAGTTTGATGGCGTTATTACCCGCATTGCCGTCAATCCGGTTACCGTTGCCGAATACGGTGGCAAAATCGTTGCCTTCACCCAAATCAACCTGATTGTTGTTACCAATGGTCACAACGTAGTCTTGATCTTCTCCCGCTTCAATGCGGTTGAAATTGCCGGATGCCACGATGTAATCGCGTCCTTTGCCGCCATCAATCACCCCCCCTTCGCCGAAGGCAAAAACTTGGTCATTGCCGTCTCCCATGTAGGCGTAATTAATGCGTCCGGCCAGTACTGCGACATCATTGCCCGCGCCACCAAACATGATATTTTCACGCCCCATCAGGACGCCCACATCATCACCGTCACCTCCGGTGAAAATGTTTGACGTGCCGACAGAATAGAAGACATCATCACCTCGGCCGCCCCAGAAGTTGTTATTATCCCCCAGATAAGCGCCCAGATCTTTCCCGTCACCACCCCAGTTAAAGTTGTAGTTACCAAGGGAAACGTGAATATCGCCATCGCCTTGCAGGTGACCGCTATTGCGCAGGAAGTCGAAGGTTTTGTCCTGCATGTTCAGCAAATCCGCTGTCAGGTTATCTTTCAGGTTGGTCACCAAAGAGGCCATCTCCGTTTGTTTGTCCTGATTGAACAGGGTTGCAAACAGGTTCGGCAGGTTCAGCGAATTCAATCCAAAAGCACGTTCAGGCTGTGGCTCTTCTGCTCCCGAGCCAGACTTATCAATGGTGATAGTATTGTCAGGCACTGACTCATTCTGATTTTCATCAGGCGCTTTTGCTTTCAAACCGTGGCTTTCAGCAAACGATTTCACGCCATCGGCTCCCATATCCAATCCGGCTTTCAAACTCTCAAGCAGTTTTTCCGGATCGGTAAGGACCCGCAGTTGATCCCCGCTGAATTCACCAATGATCTCCAGCATTTCACGCACAATGGCAATACCATCAACCGGCTGGCCTGAACGGGAAACAATGCCGCCATTCGGGGTGTAATCCACGCCAAAAATATCCGCCAGTGTGGTATCTGTGCTGATGCCAGCCAGATTACCCAACAGTTTATTTTTGATCTGGCGCGGTAAATCCGTCGGGCTAAAGGTAAACGTGGTTTTCGCCATACCCGTGGCCGTATATTCCTGCGTCATCAGGCCGAACAGCGAACCCAAGTTGGTATCCAGAATCGATGGAATATTGTCACCGAACATAAAGTTCCAGTTACCGGTTGTGACCTGAATATCGGCACCCTGCCCGCCAACCGCGAAGTTGAAGGCCAGTTTTTCATTCGCCTGACGGAATTTATCCGCCCGGCTGACTTTACCCATCTCAGCGGTATTGCCGTTTCCGCCCAGCCATTGGTTGTATTTCTTGTTCAGTGTGCTTTCCAGATCATTTTTCAAGCCACGGCTGCTGCGCTCATGTTGAGAATCAAGCTCCGTCAGCGTGTTGTAATCCACACTGCTGCTCAAATCCAGGCCGGACAGATCACTGACATATTTCTTCGCACTTTCCAGCGTCCATTGCTGATTTTGTACCGTCAGCCAATCCGCTGAATCATACGATCCGGCGATGTTTTGCAAGACGCCGGAAATACGGGCAGCGCCATCAAATGGATTGACCAGCGGCGGGGTTGGGATGGATTTTTCCAGCATCACAATCAGATCGTTACTGCGCCCCAGATTGAAGCTGACATTGCGGTTGCCGACAAACAGTTGCGCACCTTCCAATGCCTGATATCCCGCAATATTGACACTGTGTTTGCTGTCACCGTTGCCGATGTGAACCATGACATTATTGTCTCCAAAGGCCAGAGACTTGAAGCCACCGGTGCCGACTTTGATGCCGACATTCGTGGTTCCCCAGTTGGCGGCGGTAAATTCACCATCACCCAGTTGCAGTTGAATATTGCCGGCATAACTCAATTGTTTGTTTGAGGCCGATGAAACGACGGTATTATCCGCATTGCTGTCATCACGCGGTTTCGGGGCATGGAATGTTTCCGCATTCGCCGCGATAGCGCCTGTGGCTTTTGCTTCAGCCTCTGCCTGCCCTACGCGAGACAAGGTGATGTCATTTTCAGAAATGCCCCGGCGAATATGCTCGGAATGGTTTTCCACTTCGCCTTTATCATTCCAGCCCAGCACGATTTTGTTATCCGTGAGTTTGTGAACCCACTGCTCCTGCGCGTCTTTTGTGTATTTGCGCCCAACACTGTCCACCGCAATGTCACTGCTGCGTGCCGATACGGTCGTGCGAATGCCTTGCCCATCCAGCGCTGAAATAAAGCGGCGGGCAAATCCATCTCGCTTGTCATCGCTTATCAGGGAACAGCCGACAAGGCTGATGTGATCAGGTGTACCAAGGGATTTGAAATCCGTACTGAACTGTTTAAGTCTCAGGGCCAATTCATCTGCACTGTAGCCACTTATGCGCGTGTAGTTTTTGCGCGTGTCATCGTGCATATCATGTTGTGCCGCCCCGTCACGCCCGTGCCCGACAATCTGCCAGCGCAATTTGCCGGACTGCAATTTGTCAGACAGCGCAGTCAAATCGCCATACACCACACGATACTGCCCATTGGCATCAAGCTGAACAATCACGCTGGAATCAGCATGTTTGCTTGCCAGATTCGCCGCTGCTTTTGCTGCAACCGGATCGTTTTCGGTCTGGAGAATGATTTGACCGTTAAAGCGGCTATCACTGCCTTCCGCTTGCGGCGTTACAGCAATGCGCTCCCACGATCCCACGTCTTGATTGCGCACAACGCGATTGATGCTGTTTGAAGCATCGTCGTTGAGCGGCATTTTTATCTCAGACGAACCCAGACCTGACACGATCTGTTCAGCATATTGATGCATCAACCGGCTGCTGGCTTCATGACCGTAGCGGGTTTGCTCACCGGATACCTGATAGCCATCCGCAATAAGTTTGGCACGCAGGGTTTCACCGGCATTGCCCAAACCTTCGTTATCGGTCAGCAACATAATCGGGGTCTGTTTCGCAATGCCTTGCAGGTTTTTCTCCACCGAGAACTGGCCATTGACCGCTTTCGCCAATATGCCTGTCAGCCCCGCAGGGTTTGGCACTTCATGGGCGGTAATCGCTTTGGTCATGCTCGGCATTGGTCTGTCGAGCAATAAACCCGACACCGCCTGACCATTTTGCTGCGCATAGCAGGCAAGATCGGCGGCAACCGCCCCACCCATGGAATAACCATGAATAATGATATTTGCTGGTTTGATACCACGATCATTGACCAAGTAATGGAACATGGTGCGGGCATCCTGATACAGACCTTTTTCGCTGGGATAACCATCACTGGAGCCGTAACCCCGCATGTTCACCGCCAGCATATCGATACCCTGTTTTTGATAGTGGCTCTGAATTACGCTGGATTGTTCTTCCGCTGATGAACCGGAGCCATGAATGAACAGAACCACCTTTTCCGTTGAGTTATGGCTACCTTCAGTCTCTTGCTCAGTGCCTTTTTGCCCAATACTTTTATAGTAATACCCTGTCAGGCGGCCAATTTCTCCTTTCAACGTGACTTTATCCGCTGTGCCGTCAGCCACTGTCGCATCCAAGATAATTTGGGTACTTTCATCCACTTTGCGGCGGTTTTCTTTAGCACCGTAAAGCTCATTGTTCAGGAATCGCGTCACTGGGTTAAACGGCTCACTGTCACGCGGAGGTGTACCGTCGTTGTCAATGGACACTTTTTCCAGCCAATTTTCCAGCAAATCGCCTTTTTTCTCGCTATCTCCCAACGCCAGCAATTCTTCATCAAAAAGGTGCTGCGGTTTCTTAGCGCTATGTTCAATCTGGGCTTCCTGTAAGGCCTGCCCCAAATTGAACAGTTCGGTTGGCGTCCAGACACCAAATTTCGGCCGCCATGCAGAACCAAGAACGTTATCCACCCCACCCGCTTTCAGAATGCGGGCCACAATGCTGGAGCAGTTATCTGTCAGCAATTGATAGCGGGCATCCGGATTCTGGCTGATTTTTTGCCATTCCATCTGCATCGCGCCCATATCCAATCCACTCAGATTAATGCGGAAAACGCGTCCCTGTTCTCCCTCACTGGCTTTGAAGTCTTGAATCTGGCCCAATTCATGTTCAGCAAACTGGCGGATCACATTAGTGATGCGTTTTTCGGTCAATTCTGGGGCTTGCTTCGCCGCCTTGCGCAGTGATTCAGCAAAATTTTTGCCCACTTCAAACATATCCATGTCGCCATCTTCCCACTGTTTCATAAACGGTCGGTAGATAGGCTCAGGGATGCCGGCAGATTGCAGGAGATGGGGATTCGCCAGTGCAGCCATGGCAAAGCCTTCACTGACTTCCTCGAATTTCGCATCAACGCCTTTGGCTACCTGAAGTTTTTCAAGGAATCGTTCCAGTTTTCGGGTGCCATTGTGTAAGCCAAAATTGTCCCCCTCTTCAGAAGCGACATCCTGTTTCAGTGACTCATTTTGAGACGCAGGCTGGCTGAGGTCACGCCAACGTATTCTGAGATCTGGATGCCGTTCAGAGGAAACGTTGAAAATACGGCCGGGGCTGGACGATTTGCTGCCTTTAGGCCACCAGCTAACGTAATTTTTCTCGTTAAAATCGCCCGCATCTTCTGCGCTTATCTGCACCCGGCCCTGACCAATTTGCAGTGCCGCATGCCCCAATCGGCTGTGATCACTGGGCTTCCAGACAAATAAAGTGGCGCTGATGGGTGACAATTGTTGTTCAATCGCTTGGTGGACTTTTTTCAAGCCGGAGACATCAATACCTTTTCCATCTTTCGCCAAATCACGGGGTTGCAGGTTTGCAAAAACCGTCTCTGCCACCGACTGACCATATTCTTTGGTCACGGCCGCTTTGAGCTGTTCAACAGCCTTTTCCGCGCTTTCTGCTTTCATGGCAATCTGGATATTTGCTTTGCCACGCGTGACAAAATTCCCTTGCTCATCAAGGTAGAGGTGTTTGGAGCCTTTAAGATTGGCGTTGCCCAATTTGCTGTACAGCTCACTGAAACTGCCTTTGCCCGCACTTTGCAGTGTTGGCTCTGCCAGTACCCGCGATTCTTCCATACGCACATTAATCTGCGACAGCAGGTTTTTCAGTGCAGGGATACGGGCCGAATCAGGATGCCCCAACAGATAGCCTTCAACTTGATGATGCAAATGGGTCAGCTTTTCTAGCGCTTCCAAGTCATAATCTTTGCTGTTTTGCAGAGTGCTTTCGTAATCTTTGAGCGCGTCCAGTACATTGCGGTAACTGTCACCCAGAATTTTGCCCTTAACGTACGCGGCTTCCTGCAATTCTCCCGCTGATATCAGGCTTGCTTCCGGCTTGTAGCTCCAGCTTCCGTCTATTTTTTCAGCCAGAATACGGGTACGCCCGTGATTGTGGGCAACAATGCGATCGTCCACCAAATGCAGAGATTCCGGCAGTTGGTCGTAGTTGTCATAGTTGGCAAGAATAAAACGCTCAACGGTTTTGATTTGAGCGCGATCATCCAAATCGTCCAGAATAATCGCCTTGAATTCATCATTGTCACTGCCCGGCCAAGGGCGGACTTCAAAGCCTTCATCATCCAACTGGCGCACCAGCAAATTGCGTTCTGTACGCAGCCCATAGAAAGGCAGTGCCTGATTGAGCAGGCTGTCTATGGCACTGGTTTTGATATCCAGATCAATCAGAGTATCCGCTTTGTATCCCGCAGGATTTAAGGCCAGCAGCCTTTCCTGTTCTGCAAAACTGAGGGAATCAAAACGCGCCTTGACGGAAACTCCTGCTTCTGTCAGACGGCGGCCAATGGCTTCCGGCGCTACACCTTGGTACTCTTTAGGCGCTTTGTCCAACAGGCGGATTTCACCTACCAATCCTTCTCGCTGCAATTGGCGCAATACCGGCAGCTCGACATTCCAGAAGTAGTTGCCGAGGCGCAATCCCCCTTCCGCAATGACATACACATCATCACGCGATCCCGTGGCATAGAGGGAACTCCAGAAACCAGTATTGCTGCGGGCAGAGGCATTAATCAACGACTGCAACGCTTTTTGCTCCGCAACATCAGAATCGAGAAATATTCCTCCCCAGCGCATCAGGGTTTTGTTCATCTCAATGGCAAATGCGTTGCCTTTTACATCGATGTCATAAACCACTTTTTTGCCATCAGGCTGGGCTGCGTCAAGGATATTGCGGTACTGTTTGAAGTTTCTGCCAGACCAGAACGATACGATGCTTTTATCGCCGTGAACCGGTTCAAAGCTGTAGCCATAATGCTCAAGTTTGGCAACGAATTCGACCCGCTTGTCCCAGTCATAATCGATGGTGGCATCAACGAACAGTTTCGCCAGTGAAGCGGCCTGATCTTTCGAGATGCTGTTTTCCGTGCCATTCAAGTAACCTTCAACAAAAGTCACCATTTTTTGTCTGAGATGCTCAGGGATGTCGGCATCAACACGCTCAAACCCCGGCACCGGGATATATTTCTCGGTGGCAACGTCGTTATCACTGTCCAGCCAGCGGTAAACCTCCGCGACTTTCTGCGCCCGAATGGCTGCACCAGATTCAGTGCCAGTTTGATCCGCTGAATCCGCCGAAGCAAACCCTTCCCCCAGCGCCTGCAATCCGGTGAGATCCAGCCCTGAGATTTGCGGAGTTTCTCTGCCGATTTCAGTCGATGAAGGCGCGATATTGCTGACAGGCGGATACACCTGTGTTTCGTGACCGGCAGAAATCAGAGACGATCCCGTTGAGGCTTTTTCCGTCCGCATTTTTGCCCGCACGCCTGCATTGATCTGCAAACGATTCAACGCAGCTTTTGCCTCGTTGAGTTCATCTAAATCTTCATCGATGAATTGCAATTCCGCACTAAATCCGCTGTCAGTCTGCGCGGGAAGTTCGACATTCGCATCAAGACCTGAATCCCTATCAAGATCCGGATTGCGACTGCCAGTCAGCGCCTTGCCTGATAAGCCACTGCCCTGAGCCCCTGTCCGGTTGGGTTTATAGTTGGCGTCAAGTTTGGCGCCCTGTGCATTGTCCTGCACCTGAGCGGTTTTGCTGTTTGCCGCAGAAACGTCTTGCTGACCACGTTGTTCTGCTTGTTGCACTGCCGCATTGCTGTCACGCTTTGCCTGCTCGGCCTTGTGCATTTGGCTGATAGCTTCCTGCTCACTGAGTTCCGCAGAAGCCCGTGCTTTATCAATATCCTGCTCAATATTCTGGCGGTGCTGCTCGCTGTTGAGGACACCCGTTTCTGCTTGGTCTACCGCTTCTTTAATATCGTTCAGGCGGCCTGCGGCGGCTTGTTGTGAATCGGCAAGCTGCTTTTGTGCGGTTTCACTTGCATTATCCAATTGGGTCTGGACGCGCGTCAGGAACCCGTCCGCATACTGATTGCGCCACTGTGCACCTGATGTTCCGTTGTGCGCCCCATAACTGTCCAGCACATCCAATCCTTTGGCTTTCGCCATCAGTTCATCGGTGACTGACCGGGCTTCTTGCGCTATGGCATCGCGCTGGGATTGTCCGTTCGCATTCAGCGCATCCAAATCGGTATTTTCCAGTTGTGCCTGAGTGGCAGAAACGGCAGCCAGTTGTTTCTCTTTTTCTTGTTCCAGACACTGGCGATCGGCTTCCGCCCGTGCTTGATCCTGCAAGGCATTCTGTGCTGCTTTATCCTGCTTCACAGTATCAGCAATGTGGCTTTCTGTGCGTTCGGAGGTTGCCACGACGTTATCCAGAACATAACCCAATCCATCATTCAGCCCGATCCCGGAAAACGCCAGCCGGTTGCTGCCAGCCTTGGCCGTTAACGTCAGGGTGTGGTTTTGCCATTCAGCGCGGCCATTGGCGGCGGCAAAAACCACTTCTCCATTCCACCAGACCTCCAGCCCGTTATCCGCAGAACTGCCGGCACGTCGAGCAAAATCGAACTGAACAACAATTTCTTCGCCCGCAATCAGATCCTTCATATCCTGATAAAGATGAGTGTTGCCGTTAACATCAAGCTCACTGACGCGCTCACCATGCCCTTCAGCACTTAGCCCGTATGCCTTAGCGGAATGGTTGGCTTCAATGCCATTGGTGTACATCCATCCCTCAGCCCCTTTTTCAAAATCGCCATTGACGATTAAGTTACGTGACGAGTTTGAATTCAGGCGCTTTTCATTGCCCAGCGTGTTTTCAATGCCGTCAGTATTTGGCGCCTGAACCTCCGATACCGTGCCTTTCAGGTCATTTTGCAAATCAGATGTGACCTGATCCATTTCGGTCAGTTTAAAGCCATCCAATGAAGCAATTTCAGCCAGATCAATGGCACCACGCCCTTTATGGTTGCCTGAAGTACTGGCTTCAACACCATTCACCAGATAATTAATGCCCTGACTGCCCACACTGCCAAGCAGCGTCTGCTTCACGTTATCAAACAAGGCACCCAGCTTATTGCTTTCGGTGTTGCTTTCTGCCACCGCAAGGCTGTAAAAATCGCCGTTACCCACCTGAATTGCTACGTTGTTGCGGGCATAAGAGGCGTTGATATTTAGACCATCGCCCACACGGATATTGGCATTGCCCTTGCCTTTCATGACAGAAACATTCAGGCCATCACCAACGCGGGTGTTGACGTTGAGTTTTCCCCAAGCCACGTTGACTGAAACACCATCACCGACTTTGGTATTGATGTTCAAATCGCCGTGAACGGCAGTTACGCTCAAACCATCGCCCACGGTAGTCGTAATATTGCCTTTGCCCTTGGCGGCGGTGATTTGCATACCGTCACCCACTTTGGTGACAATATTACCCTGACTCCACAGTGCGTTGAGGCCGTCCCCGTCACCGATTTGGGTCACAATATTGGCGTCACCTTTGGCAAGTACCGTATTGCGGCCATTACCCACTTTGGTGATGATATTGGCTTTACCCCAAGCCCCGATGTAATCATCGCCATTGCCCACATGCGTAATGATGTTGGCTTGCCCCTGAACGACCGTGATTTCCTGCCCGTCGCCGATTTTGGTGATGATATTGGCTTCACCTTTGGCAAAGTTATAGCGATCGCCATCACCGTAATGGGTTAACACATTGGCTTTGCCCCAAACGGCATTGATCCCTGAGCCATTGCCCACTTTGGTGATGAGGTTAGCTTCGCCTTTGGCGAACCCAACAGTTGTGCCATCGCCCATGTGGGTCATAATGTTGCCGATTTTTGAGATCAGTAAACCGACAGCCGTTCCATCGCCGACTTTGGTCAGAATATTGCCTTGACCGGACAGCAAGGCAGCCGTCGTGCCATCACCGATATGGGTGATAACATTGGCTTCAGAGGCGGCGATAACGCCCATGAAATCATTGCCGACTTTCGTGACAATGTTGGCTTTGCCCAATGCCAGCACACCCGTCAGACCCTCACCAACGTGAGTCATGATATTGGCTTTGCCAAACATGGCGGCCAGCGTGGTTCCGTCACCCACTTTTGTCATGACGTTAGCTGTACCGGCAAATAAGCCAATGCTGGTGCCTTTTCCGACGTGGGTGTAAATATTGGCCTTGCCTGCCATCAGAGCGGCTGTCAGGCCATCGCCGACTTTGGTCAGGATATTGGCCCCGCCAATCATGGCAGCAAAGGTAGAGCCATGACCAATCTGGGTGAAGATATTGCCTTTGCCAATCATGGCAGACAACCCGTCTCCGTTGCCGATTTTGGTCGCGATATTGCCTTTGGCGATCATCAGGGCAACGCTGGTGCCATTACCAATATGGGTGTACACGTTGCCAAATGCCAGCATCAAGGCCAGCGCATCACCATTGCCGACTTTGGTGAAGATATTGCCCGCACCGCCCATTAGCGCCCAAGCGTTTCCATCCCCTACATGAGTGAAAATATTGCCGGCACCTATCATGGCCGCGATCGTTGTTCCATCCCCCACTTTAGTGAAGATATTACCTGCCGCGCCCATAACGCCCAGTGTTTGGCCGTTCCCCACGTGAGTCAGGATATTCCCCAGACCCAGCATAATGCCGGTGGTATCGCCATTGCCGACTTTGGTCAGGATATTCGCGCCACCTAGCAGGGTTCCGGTGGTTTTGCCATCGCCGACATGGGTCAGTACATTCGCGCCACCGCCCATGATGGCCTGCACATTCCCCTTACCTTTCTTGGTCAGGATATTGGCGCCGCCCAAGGCGATTGCGGAAGTATCCGAGGAGCGGGAGCCAGAATCGGAAGGTACGGCGTCACGGCTGATATGAGTAATAATATTGGCACCGCCAAACATGGCGGATTCCAGATGGCCGTTCCCCATTTTGGTCAGGACATTGGCCCCACCCGCCAATATGGAAGCAACATTGCCTTCCCCCATCTGGGTCAGGGCATTGGCTCCGCCGATGCCAGACCAGACCGCATCACCATTGCCGATTTGAGTATGGGTATTGAAACCGCCACCCATAGTGACACGGCTGTCGCCATTTCCTTTGTGAACGGAGATATTGCCGACAGCCAGCAGATGGGCCAGATAACGGCCATCACCAACGCGAACCAATATGTTGGCAGCCCCGCCGGCATTGATATCCATATCACCGCGCAACCCTTGGTGCAGCAGGACATTGGTGATTCCGGCACCATTAAATTTCAGGTTACCTTCTTTGCCTTTTTTGATGATGACGTTTGCACCACCCGCCCCCTTGAATTCGGTGTTACCGAACTTGGAGCTGTGCTCAATGATATTGGCAATACCGGCACCATCAAAATACACATTCCCGCGGGTGACGTTGGATTTTATGACATTACCGCCACCCGCCCCTTCATAGCGAACGTCGCCGGAACTGTCTTCGCCACTCGTTGCAGGCTTGAATAAATCTGAGTCTTGGTATTCGTGCATGCCAGCCACGCGGGCAAAAGAGGAACGCACGGTATTGGCACTGTAATGAAGATCGCTCAGCGAATAGCTGCCGGTTCCCATATAGTGATAACCGTTGGCTGCGGAAATAGATTCATTGGCTATATCTGCCGTGTGATCCCCCTCCTTGTACCAAGGGCGGGCGATATATTGCAATATGCCTGTTTTTGGATCGTTTCTCAGTTCAACCACAATCACTTTTGTGTATTCACCCAGTTGCTTGGCATACACATAAGTGTTTGGCAGGCGGTTGGATTTTACCGCGTTAACATCGACGGTTGTTCCGTCCCGGTAAATCGCGTATCCCCCCATTTTGGCAGCTGACAGAGTGATATCTGACGCATCAATTTTGATGCCACCGCCATACGTTACCCAATCGTTTTCCGTCAGGGTGCTCTCAACGGCATGGAGCGTGACAGATTGCCGGCGCTCAACGGTCAGGTTTGACAGGGTATAAGCGCCATCAATATCAACCCCCACAAAGCCCGCCTGCGCCGAGATATCCTGCTTTCCAAGGTTCGGCAGCTGATTGCCCTCTTTATACCAAGAAGTAGTGTAATATTTCAGCCGGCCTGTTTCCGGATCATTGCGAAGCTGGACTTTATTGATTTTGGTGTACATATCGTCTGCAAATGCAAACAGATAAGTATTCGGCTCCCGTTCTGACTTGATGCCGATTACCTGATGATTGCTGCCAATCCACGTCCCGCTCATGGTGGCATTTTTCAGGATAATTTCTTCAGCGTTGGCATATTCCATCCCTTCGCCGCTGAGATCGTCGTCAGTGCCTTTGCGCGTAATTTGGTTGTAACCGCCCGCACCTGAAAAGTGGATATCACCGTGTGTTACATCCGAGTATAGGCTGTTATAAGCACCCGCCCCGGCAAACCGGATACTCCCGCGCTCACCTTTGCGTGAGAAACCGTTGTAACCAGACACACCCGAGTAGTTGATATCACCGTTGGCTCCCGTGTGATCGATACTCAATCCACCGGCAGCACCTGCAAATTCTATTGTCCCGTTATGGGTTTTGTTGATGGAGGTATACCCAGAACCGCCCTTTACTGTCAGGGAGCCGCTGGTATCATTGATATTCAGATACCCCGCACCGCCGACGACCGTATCGTGTCCCCACGTTGTATTTACTGTTGCCCCGATAGACCCCACAACAATGTAATCATTGCCACCATAGGCGTTAATAACACCGCCCACACCGATGGCATGTATTGTGTTTCCATCGTTATCATCTTCATATTTACCGGTAAAGAAATATTCCGTACTACGGTTGGATGATTTCCCCATAGATAATCCTGGTGTTGACCGAAAAATTAAACCGTAAACCACTGTACCCGGCGGATACAGCGGTCATTGTGCTCATCCAGAATTCCCCTGACCGTGCAGGCTTTTTGTCCTTTCCATGCAGCAAACACCCGACGACGGAGGTCGTGGGCGATAGCGCGGGCATGTCCAAAAGGCGCAATCATTTCTGGAAAAAAGATATGTTGGCCCGAACGCCAATCTTCCGGTGATATTTCTCGCTCACCGGCAAGGATTGCATCCCGGCTGTCATCAGACAAAAAAGCCCAATTGCAGAAAGCAACTGGGCGTTTATATTCATCTTCGTAATAGCAAAACTGATTGAGCTGAAATGCTGGCAAAATACGTTGTTGCCATTCTGCAACCAGATAGCGCCGATGTAATGGGGAATGCTGACAAAGCAGCATAACCCCGCCCATCATTGCCTGTATTTCAGTTGTATTCAGTGCTGCTGATTGATGTTTAATCATCATGAGTTAGCAACAATCTGAGAATTTAACGGGTATTATTTGGATTTTTCAGTGCTGCGTGTTGCTCGTTTTTTGGGTTCAGCCGCTTGTGCTTCTGCATCCACCCCATTTTCATTGATTTCTGGCGCGGGTAAAAAACCGGCGGCAATCAATTTATTGAGCTCTGCTTCCATTCTTGGGTCTTCAAGCATGCTTTTCACCATAGAAACCATATACATAAAACCCGAAGCAGGCATATGGACGACTTGCTTTAATTGTAATTCCTGATCGTTCTCTGCCAGTACACCATTTGCCATCTTATTGGGATCTTGACCAACGAAATAGAGTGAGAAAACGCCTTTGTTATAATTAACGCTTGAAATGGTTTGAACGAACTTTTCAGACATATTACGATCCATTTAATTATCCATTAAATAATTGTTAGATTAATGTTGATGTTGCATTAAATTAAAATGATTAAATCATTAATGGTTCTTGTATTTATTACACTGCCATTTATGATTTAACCATGTGGTTAGATAGATTTGAATTAGGTGAAACTGAGCCGAATGTAAAATGGCAAATAAAATATACCCGAGTAAATTAGGTGAATTATCGGTTAGTTTGAGCAAAAAATATATCCATTCAGGTGATAAAATCAATATATAAATGGAAAAATGTCTGTTTAGACGCTACATTTTGTCCTAATTACCAACCTTCATATGCTCATTGATAACAGATAATATATCACATTGGATTTAATGCACTTATTTAAAAGCACATAATTCTTATAAGGCTACTTTCTTAATCAGGGTTTATTTTGGTAAAAATAGATTTAATTTAATGAATAAAATAGAAAAGACAATAATATCATTAATAAAATTAATAATAATGATATCTAATAAAGAGCATTCCCCTAGCATCAACAAAATCTTAAGCGATAGTGATGATTATAGTTCAGCTTTGGACAGGCTGAAAAAAGAATGCAATATTAAAATAAACAATAAATACTCTACAAATAAGAAGTTAGATTCCATTCCATTACCTGCAATTTTATTTACCAATGAAGGAAAACCTTTCATTTTGGCAAAATATGATGAGCAACGGGTATTAATCCAAAATCCGCATCAAGAGGCACCTGAAATATTGGATAAAGCGGAATTTATCAATGCATGGAGTGGTCGGTGGATAAAAATAAAACAAAACAGCAGCCGGTTTAATATTCGCTGGTTCATACCTGAGTTTGTCAGGCAAAAGAAAAATCTGACAGAAATTCTGCTGTTTTCGTTTGTGTTGCAGATACTGGCCCTGATTTCTCCTCTGGTGGTGCAGGTTGTCATGGACAAGGTGCTTGTCCATCAGGCATTTTCCACACTGGATGTGCTGATTTTTGGTTTGATCATCGCAGGGTTGGTTGAAGTCCTCTTGCGGGGCCTGCGGGAATATCAATATGCCCATACCGCCAACCGGATTGATATCAAGCTGGGATTGAAGCTGGTTCAACACCTGTTCGGCCTGCCGTTGCTGTTTTTCAAATCCCGTCAGGTGGGAGCGATAGTCACGCGGGTACGGGAACTGGAAACCGTGCGGGAGTTTTTAACCGGCTCCATGTTCACATTATGCATTGATGTGTTGTTCATGTTTGTTTTCATTTACGTCATGAGCCAGTTATCTGGTGTTTTGACCCTGACTTTTCTGCTTTCCATACCCGCTTATGCCCTGCTTGCTTGGTGGGTTACGCCGAAAATTGAACGGGCAGTGGAAAAACAGTTTACCCACGCGGCGCTGAACACCTCTTTTCTGACAGAAACTGTTTCGGGTGCCGAAACATTGAAAAGTCTCGCGGCGGAACCCCGTTTTATTCGCCGCTGGGACAGCCAGACTGAAAAAATGGTCAGCACCAGTTACACCGTGCAGCAATGGGATAATCGTTCCAGCCATCTGGTGATGTTATTGCAGAAAGTGACCAGTGCCGTGATTATCTGGCTGGGTGCCTCTGAGGTTCTTTCCCTCCACATGACCATCGGTCAATTGATTGCTTTCAATATGATGGTAAGCCATACCCAACAGCCTTTGGCTAAGCTGGTACAGCTTTGGGGGCAGTTTATCCGTTCACGTATCGCCATCGATAAACTGGGGGATATGTTGAATCTGCCTACAGAACAGCAATCAGGCAATGTGCAAGTGGCATTGCAGGGTGCCGTTTCATTCACCGATGTTGTCTTTCGCTATCAACCTGATTTACCTCCTGCCATCAACCATTTCACGCTGGATATTCGGCCAGGTGAAACTGTGGGCATTGTCGGTACGTCCGGTTCAGGAAAAAGCACCCTGGCCCGTTTATTGTTGCGGCTTTATACCCCGGAACATGGAACCATCATGCTGGATGGCACTCCTTTGCAACAGTTTGATATCGAATCCATCAGACAGCAGGTAGGCATCGTGTTGCAGGAAAATTTCCTGTTCAACAAGACCGTGCATGAGAATTTATCCCAGTCATGCCCTGACGCGCCATTGTCCGCTGTCATTGAAGCGGCAAAACTGGCCGGAGCCCACGATTTCATTCTTAAACTGCCGATGGGATATGACACCGTGATCGCAGAAGGCGGGCAATCTTTGTCTGGCGGGCAGCGCCAACGTTTGGCGATTGCCAGAACCTTGTTGTCAGATCCCCGAATTCTGATCCTTGATGAAGCCACCAGCGCACTGGACGATGAGTCACAGGCCATTATTCAATCCAACATGGCAAGCATTGCCCAAGGCAGAACTGTTATCACTATCGCGCACCGGTTATCCACCATACGCCAGTGTGACCGTATCATCGTGTTGCACCAAGGCCAAATCATTGAACAAGGCAGTCATGACCAGCTTCTCCAACAGGGAAAACACTATCGGAAACTCTGGCTGCTGCAACAGGAACTAAAACAAGAACAGGGACCTTTCCATGCTTAAGAATGTTTTTATGCCTAAGGCGATGTTACGCAAAGGGATGAAACGGCTGCGTATCCGTACCCCTTCTCCCGATTATGATTTTTTGCCAATGCACTTGGCGCTGTCACAACGCCCGCCTTCACCGTTTGCCCGCTATACCGCCATTACCCTGAGCATAGGGATTCTGGTCGCCCTGCTCTGGGCTTGTCTGGGAAAATTAGACGTACAGGCCACCGCAACCGGGCGCCTGATTGCTTCTGGACGCTCCCAGATTATTCAGGCTTACGAGCAAAGCCGCATCATTGCCATTCATGTCGGCAATGGGCAGCATGTTGAAAAAGGAGCCCCATTGCTGACACTCCATACGCTGGGCGTCAATCAGGATATTGCCCGTTTGATCGAGCAACGTGACTATCTGACGGAAGAAGAGATCCGCTATCAGGCCCTGCTCGGAAAACATGACCCCAGCACCCTGCCTCTTTTCCAACAGCAGCCCGAGGCCAAGCAGAACAAGATCCTGACCCATTACCACCATGAAAAGCATGAGTTCGACTCAATCATTACCAATATCTACGCTGAAATGGAAGTTAACCTCACTTCCCAAAAAGCCAAGAACAACGATATTCGCTCACTGATTAATCTGCGAGAAAATATCAACAAGCGTTTACAGGCGCGAAAAACCCTGAGCCAAAAACAGGTCATCAGTAAAGTCGAATATTTGGAACAAGAAAAAGAGCTGCTGGAAACTGAACGGCTGCTCAACCAGCAAAAATCTGAGCTGGGGATTTTACTGGCTCAATACAAAAGTCTGGAAGAGCGTTTGAAGGGTCTGAAAGTGCAAAAAGAGCGGGAGTGGTTTGAAAAAAGAAAACAGGCAAATATGCAATTGGCGGTGCTGAAACAGGAAATTTCCAAAGTTCAGGAGCGGGAAGAGCTGGAAATCGTGCGTTCCCCGGTTACCGGCACCATTCAACAATTGAGCGTCCATACCCTTGGCGCGGTTTTGCAGCCCGCGCAAAATTTAATGGTGATTGTGCCGGATAATCAGGTTCAACTGGCTGAAATTCAGATCCTGAACAAAGATGTTGGGTTTGTCCGCCCCGGCCAGCAAGTTACCGTTAAAGTTGATGCGTTCCCCTACACCCGCTATGGCACGATTGAAGGGACATTGCTCAGCATTTCACGGGATTCCACCACCGATGAGCGCTTAGGCCTTGTATTTCCGGCTCAAATCAGCCTCAGACAGAACAATATCGTGGTCGATGGGAAACCCGTTGAGATTACCGCCGGTATGTCCATCGTCGCAGAAATCAAGACCGACCAACGCCGGGTCATTGATTACCTGCTCAGTCCGATTCAGGAATATCAATCTGAAGCCTTGAGGGAAAAATAATCATGACTGACCATTTTTCCTTTGCCAATGAAACAGATTTTGCATTTCCCAATTTTGCATTGGAGTGTATTGTCCATGTCGGTAAACAGTTCCATAAAAGCGTTTCTGTCGAGCAACTTCACCATACGCTGGGGCTGGATGCGCTGACCCTGACCGATCCACAATTGCGTGAAGCTGCCGATGCCATCGCACTGCACAGTAAATTTGTCCATTTGGTGCCTGATACAGCAACGGACATTCCTTTACCGGCGTTGATTGAATTGGAGCAACGCTGGTGGGTACTGTCAGAAATTCATTCTGATGGGTTTACCCTGTTCGATCCCATCAACGGCGAGCATAAAGCCCATCGTCTGATCGAACAAGGCAAAACAAACAAGTACAAAATCCTGCTGGTCGCGGATAAGTTACTGACCGAAAAACAGGTTAAATTTGGCCTGAGTTGGTTTTACCCTTCCCTATTGAGGCAAAAAAATCAGTTACGGGATATTTTTCTGTTTGCCATCGTGTTGCAACTCTTCGCTCTGGCCGCTCCCCTGTTATTCGAAAATGTCATTGATAAGGTACTGGTCGGGCGGAGCCTCTCCAGCCTGCATGTCCTCGGAATGGCAATGCTGGCTCTGGCATTGGCGGAACCTCTGTATGGTTTCTTGCGCAATACCGTATTCGGGCATATGGCCAGCCAAATAAATTCCGAACTCTCCGGCAGGCTTTATCGCCATTTAGTCGGGTTGCCCCTGCCCTATTTCAAGCAACGCCAGACAGGGCAAATTATTGCCCGAGTTCGGGAAATGGCGCAGATTCGCCAATTCCTGACGGGTTCGACCCTTATGCTGCTGCTTGACCTGATTTTCATCATTTTGTTTCTGGGAGTCATGTTTCACTATTCCACCCTGTTAACCGGGATCGTGCTCAGCTCATTGGTACTCTATTTCTTGCTATGGATTGCCGTCGGGCCAATCATTCGGCGCAAAGTAGAAAAAGAGTATGAAGCTGATGCCAATGCCACCAGCTTTCTGACCGAAGCGGTCTCCGGCATCGAAACCATCAAAACGACAGCAACAGAAAAACGATTTTTACATCAGTGGCAAAAGGTATTGAGCCAACAACTGCTCTCCCGCTTTGCCGCCCAGAAAAGCGGATTATTCGCCGGACAGGGGATCGCATTTATCCAAAAATTCGTTGCCGCATTGCTTTTGTGGTGGGGAGTCAGAGAGGTATTGAGTGGAGATCTCTCTCCCGGCGAATTGATTGCTTTCAATATGCTGGCAGGGCACGTTACTCAGCCCATTTTGCGGCTGGCCCAAGTCTGGCAAGATTTTCAGCATACCCTCATTGCCTTGCGGCGGGTTGGCGATATTCTTGATGAACCGATGGAACACAGCCAGCAAGGGTTGGTTTCCGCCCCTGAACTTGCCGGCCAGATTGAATTCAGGAATATCCGTTTCCGCTATCACGCTGATACGCCGGAAGTGTTGGCTAATCTTTCCATGGCGATTAAGGACGGTGAATTTATCGGTATCACCGGGCCATCAGGTTCGGGCAAAAGCACGCTGACCCGATTGCTGCAACGCTTGTATGTGCCGCAGCATGGTCAGGTATTGGTTGACGGCATGGATTTGGCGATAGCCTCTCCGGTATCACTGCGACGTAACATGAGCGTTGTTTTGCAAGAAAGCATTCTGTTTTCCGGCAGCATTGCCGACAACATTCGTTTATGTAAACCCAATGCCAGCGACGAAGAAGTGTACCGAGCCGCAACCCTCGCCGGCGCCATTGATTTCATCAATGCATTTCCCCATAAATTCGCCCATCCGGTTGGTGAAAAAGGCAATAACCTTTCCGGCGGGCAGCGGCAGCGTATCGCATTGGCAAGGGCATTGTTGAATGATCCCAAGATCTTAATCCTTGATGAAGCCACTTCCGCACTGGATTATGAATCGGAAGCCGCCATCATGAGCAATATGGATGAAATATGCCGCAACCGGACGGTAATCAGTATTGCCCATCGGCTAAATACGATCCGCCATGCCGATAAAATCTTCGTGTTGGATCAGGGAAAAATCGTTGAATCAGATACACACGATGTGCTGGTGCAACAAAATGGGTTATATGCCCAACTTTGGCAGCAGCAAACCCAATAATTATCGATTAACACAAAAGGGCAGAGATCTGCCCTTTTATATACAGGCTGATTCTGTTCCACCAATAAAATAATTTTTGGCTTTTTTAAATGAATATTGATAGCGATATCAAACCATTATATTGAATGAAGAATTTGTGCTAACTAAACGTTATCAGAAAAGTAATAAATTTCGTTGACCCTTTATAGATTATTTTATGCCATCCTGCCATTAATAAACATCTTTCATAAATTTATTGAAATTCATATTCAATAATAACTAGCCAAAAAGCATTCTCCAATATTGATGAACCGATTTTATTGATGTTCACTGGCGGAGAAATTCTCCGCCTTCATGTTATTTAGCAATGTATTTTATTGATGAAATAAGGGAATAATATGAACACTCAAAATAATAAATTTAATACACAAATTTCAGACGAAGATGAATTAGTCGTTTTACCCACACGAAAATATGTAAAAGACGCTATTCACAATCATGCTTTGGGCCGCGAGCATCCTGATGCGACCTTAAAAGACAAAGGGTTTGTGGTACTGAATAATGATTTTGGCAGTGACAGTGAAACCACCGCAGCAACACCAAAAGCCGTGAAAGCCGCTTATGATTTAGCGAATATGGCAAACCAAAATGCGATTAATGCCAATAATAATGCCAATGCACGATTAGAAAAAAATCAAAATGGCGGAGATATTCCAGATAAAAAAGAATTTGTGAAAAACCTAGGTTTATCAGAAATAGTTTATAAAACTGTGGGAAATGGCCCCAATCAGATACCGGATATGTCATTTTTCACATCAGGGCCTAATTGGTTCAAAATGCCTGACGGCAGAATTATTCAATATGGCACCGCTTGGTTTTCCAGGAAAAATGTTGATTTTTTTTATGCTGATGCCCATTTTCCCATCCCCTTTCCCAATGAATTATCATGTATGCTTGTAACACTACGGGGAGTCTCAAACCTATCCACTTCACTGTTCCACTTAGCATCTGATATGAATAGCAAAACATGGGCCGCCATTCCCATGAGACGCCCCACCAATGCAGCAGAATTACCCAATATACCGACAACACAAGCGGCTATGTGGCTAGCCATCGGCTATTAAATAGAGTCATTATGATGAAATATAAATATTCTGATAATGAATTTTATCCATATGCTTTAAAACAAGATTATATAAAATCTGGCATATGGCCTGATGAGGGTATTGACGTTGATGAAGCGATGTTTAAAGAGTATACGACGCCTCAGTCAGACAAAATAAGAGTCATGGGGAATGACGGAATGCCTGCATGGGATGATATTCCCCCGTTTCCCCCTGCTACTCTGCATGAATTACAGCAACACGCTGAGCATAAAAAGCAATATTTAATGTCTGAAGCATCAAATGCCATAGCTCCGCTGCAATATGCAGTCGATTTGAAAATGGCAACAAATGAAGAGCAATCCGCACTAATAGAATGGAAGAAATATTACGTCCTACTAAACCGCATTGATTGCTCAAAAGCGCCCAATATTGATTGGCCCGAAGCCCCTGAATAATAATCAAGGCAAACTTGCTGTGCCATGATTTTAGTTGCTTAGGTTAATCAGTATCAGGGTAGCAATTGTGGATTTCTGCTGTTGCTAATCCAATACCGATTTTTCAGGCTCCTGAACACGGACGTTCAGGCATGTTTAATTCCCGAGAATGACCAAGATTGAATATCTATTAGCCAAAACAACACGGTTTAATTATCAAAGAATTGAGCACATAAAGGTTGGATGTTATCTGTTTTTGTGTATAAAAATTCAGTTTTTGTGCTATCAGTGACAGGCCCATGTACTTCAGATAGCTTCAATATCGTTTTACCCCTTTGTTTTTCTACTCCTTTAAATCTGAGCGAGGTATAAGGTTTCTTTTCGCCATCAAATGTGATTGAGATGACATCATTTGATATTGAATACGTTGATTTTTCCATTTTATTATCGTATATCACGCCATTATAGTAAGTCCCGCTGATGACTTTTTTACCGTTCCGAAGGCATGTGAAGGGGTAGAGATATGTCACGTTATTTTCCTTAAACTCCACAACGTTAGCTCTTCCCGTTTCTAGTGGCGTCATCGCCCAGATCCCAATGATATCGTTTTTTATATTGGTTCCTGCCAAGCTATAACCACAAAATAATAGTGCCAATACACCTACTGCAAGTCTCTTTTTCATATATCAACCTAGTGATTTCTATTTAAAGCAGATTGTAGCGTAAATATAAGCACCAATGCTAATCCACTCCTCCTTTGCCATTCCCGCAATATCTAAATTGAAATATAATCCTGCCCTTAGGAGTTATACGAACAAACACCCCTTCTATCTGACTTAGTAGAGTAGCTCCATAACACAACATGTTCTTAAGGAAGAGAATAATAACGATGAAACAAGTTTCTATTACTGCTTTAGTTTTTTCTCGTACATCAGTGACATCGGTCGCCATGCCGATTGAAATTCTCACCATCGCCGCCAATGCCATTGGCGGCACTGCACCTCATGTCAATGTTATCTTTCCTGCCAATCCACAAATAACGGGCGATGTAAATGACCTGTTTGTGGATGCCGGCACGGCTGCCCGCAATACTCTGCATTATTCTCTCCACCACGGGCGGCAACCGGACATTATTCTGATTGGTTCGCTGGGGTTTCCTGAATGGGGATCGCAGTATTGCTCACAAGAAATGATTGCATGGCTTAAGGCAATGGATGAAAAAAATGTGCCCATCGTTTCAATCTGTTCGGGGACGTTTCTGCTTGCCAAAGCCGGTTTATTGCAGGCAGGAGCGACTATTCACCCCCATTTTTCAGCTGAATTCCAACAACTCTTTCCCCATATCCCACTTTATTGTGACAAAAAAGTTATCAGCGATAACCGCCGTTTTTGTATTTCCAATGCTTATGGCGGTGGAAGCTGCATGTTGAATATCGTTGAATTGATTTATGGACAGTATGCCAGAGAGCAATGTGCAAAATTCTTGTTAGGCGAAAATGACAGCAAAAACGTGCCAGATCACGTCAGTTTTACCCCTTATCGCCAACATGGTGATCTTTTGATCCATAAATTGCAAGATTGGATGCATGCTTCTCCCTCAGAAATTTTATCCGTTGCAGACTTAGCCAATAAAATTCATCTCTGTGAACGCCAGATGAAACGCCGCTTTAAAATCGCAACCGGAAAAACACCAATCCAATATATCCAGCAAATCCGTATGTCACAGGCAAAACACTGGCTGGAAAAATCACAGAAGACCATTGAAGAAATCAGCCATGAAGTGGGCTACGAAGATACGCGTTATTTCAGAGAATTGTTTAAACGCTGCAATGGACTGACCCCAAAAGAATACCGTCAAAAATATCATTTTTAATTTTTTTTCATCATTGATTTTGCACTCTGTAAATAATCAGCAACACTAATAGGTAACGGATTTTATTATCCGGTTTCAGCGCCTGCCTTAACCCATTGTTATGCTTATGATAAGGCAGGTTTTTCACTGCTTACAGAGGTTAACACCATGTTAAAGCGCAAGTATCTGACCCAACCTGAGATCGAGGTACTGCTTCGAGAATTGGGTAAGCAAGCTCATGCAGAGAGAAATATTTGCATGATTTTTATGGGTTTTATTCATGGATTTCGTGTGTCTGAACTGCTGAACCTGAAGCTGTCTGATGTGGACTTGGTTAGCCGCAGCCTGCGTGTCCAGCGACTGAAAAATGGCTTTTCCACTGTTCATCCCATGGTGCAGCGTGAAATCCAACTTATTCGTCACTGGTTGGTAGAACGTCAAAATTACTTAACAAAAAGACGGAGCCCCTCCCCTGCATCAGGAGAAGAAACAGATTGGCTATTTCTCTCCCGAAATGGTCAGCGTATATCACGCCAGCAAATGTATAAAATCATCAGACAAACCAGTTTGAAGGCAAAATTATCGATTTGCGCGAATCCGCACATGTTGAGACACGCCTGTGGTTATGCACTGGCAGACAAAGGTGTCGATACCCGCCTGATTCAGGACTATTTAGGCCACCGAAATATCCGCCATACAGTCCGCTATACCGCGAGTAATGCGGGTCGGTTCGAGACTATCTGGGATTCGAAAGGAAAACGCGCATACTTAACAATTAGTACCAAA
>NZ_VCDN01000041.1:0-51193 GCF_033949405.1 Xenorhabdus santafensis
AAACCGAGGTTTTCTACAATCCATAGATCCTAACGATCCAAGCCAAGATCCCATTCCTCATACCCTGAAAACTGACGATCAAAGACAAAAACGTCCCATTTTTACCTATCAAAAAACAACCAAAAGGCAGGATTACATTGAATAACACTAAAAAGGATAAATTTTGAACTAAATTTCGGTCAATAAATGAACTAATTGCGGGTGTTATTTAACCAAAATGGCTCCCGCTCCAGTCAAATCGCCAATTCCCCTCAATTCATCCAAAAATTAACTAAATTTAAAATTAACACTTTGATTTTTAAATAAAATATAAGAACCCATTTGTACCTTCCCTCACACATGCCCAATCGAATGATTTCCCCGACCTAATCCGCCAATATATCAGCACACCTTAACAGGAGAACCGCTATTATGGCACAAGACTATCACCACGGCGTCCGTGTACAGGAGATCAACGAAGGTACTCGTACCATTACTACCGTTAGCACTGCTATCGTAGGTATGGTTTGTACTGCTTCTGACGCAGACGAAAATACATTTCCATTAAATACTCCAGTCCTGATTACTGACGTTATGAGCGCCAGTGGTAAGGCCGGAACAAAAGGGACGTTGTCCGCATCACTGAAAGCAATCGCAGCTCAGGCCCAACCTGTCACTGTTGTTGTTCGTGTAGCAGAGGGCGAGTCTGAAGAAGCAACCATTAAAAACATCCTCGGTGGTGTCACTGAAGCAGGTAAGAAAACCGGTATTCAGGCACTGCTTGCAGCACAAAGCCAGCTCGGTGTTAAACCACGCATTCTGGGTGTTCCGGGCCTGGATTCACAACCGGTCGCTGCTGCACTGGCCACAGTTGCCAAGCAACTGAAAGCAATGGCGTATGTCAGCGCTTACGGCTGCAAAACTATTGAGGAAGTGCTCAAGTATCGTGAAAACTTCGGTCAGCGTGAGGTAATGCTGATTTGGCCTGATTTCCTGAGATGGGATAAAGGTGAAGTTATCGCACCTGCGACGGCTTATGCACTGGGCTTGCGTGCCAAAATCGACGAAGAGACTGGCTGGCACAAAACTCTGTCCAACGTGGGCGTTAACGGTGTAACGGGCCTATCTGCCGATGTCTTCTGGGATCTGCAAGCGACTGGAACTGAGGCTGATCTGCTGAACCAGAACCACATCACGACACTGATCCGCAAAAACGGTTTTCGTTTCTGGGGTTCACGCACTTGTGCTGCTCCTAATTCTGAGGAATCACTGTTCCAGTTCGAAAGCTACACCCGTACCGCTCAGGTTCTGTCTGACACTATGGCTGACGCGCATATGTGGGCTATCGACAAGCCGCTGACGCCATCATTGGTGCGCGACATTATCGAAGGCATCAATGCTAAGTTCCGTGAACTGAAAGCCGGTGGCTACATCATTGATGGCCGTTGCTGGTACGACGATAAAGCCAACGATAAAGACACCCTGAAAGCAGGCAAACTGACCATCGATTATGACTATACACCTGTACCGCCACTGGAAAACATGATGTTACGCCAGCGCATTACAGATAGTTACCTGATGGATTTCGCTAAAAGTATCAACAACTAAGGGGCTAACTGATGGCATTACCTCGCAAACTTAAATACCTGAATTTGTTCAATGATGGCAACAACTATCAGGGGATCGTGGAAGAACTGACTCTTCCTAAGTTGAGCCGCAAGCTGGAAGCTTATCGTGGTGCTGGCATGAACGGCAGCGCAATGGTGGATCTGGGGCTGGATGAAGGCGCACTGGACGCTGAATTCACTCTGGGTGGCATCGAATCTCAACTGTACAAACAGTGGGGCATCGCGAAAGCAGATGGCGTCATGTTGCGTTTTGCCGGCTCTTTTGAAAGCGAAGACACTGGTAACGTGGTTGCAGTTGAAGTTGTAATGCGTGGTCGTTTCCAGGAATTCGATCATGGCACTTATAAACAAGGTGATAACACTCAGACCAAAATCACCGCTAAAAACACTTACTTCAAACTGACATGGGATGGCGAAGAACTAATTGAAATCGACACCATCAACATGGTTGAGAAAGTCGGTGGGGAAGATCGCCTGGAACAGCATCGCCGCGCAATCGGTCTTTTTTAATCGCTTCTTTTAGCAATTAGATTTTTTTAAAACTTATTTCCTGTCTCTTCATATTTGTTGAGACAGGTTATCTATCGGATAAACAAGGTTGAACCATGACTGAAACACTGAATACTCAAAATGACGATCTGCGCATTATCGAATTGGAAGCCCCACTGGCACGAGGTAATGGCGAAATCACAGAAGTGATGATTCGTAAACCTAACAGCGGTGCGCTACGCGGTGCGCGTTTACAAGCACTGCTGGAAATGGATGTGGATTCTATGCTGCTTGTCCTGCCGCGTGTAACTACTCCTGCATTGACCAAAAATGACCTGATGATGATGTCACCTGGTGATCTGATTAATCTCAGTGTGGAGGTGGTCAATTTTTTGTTGCCGAAGTCGGTCAAGTCCGATTCCCAGAACGATTAACCGTTGATGAATTGGTGGCAGATATCGCCACCGTTTTTCACTGGTCACCGGCAGTGACAGATGAAATGCCACTGACGGAACTGTTGGACTGGCGACATCGGGCCATTTTAAGAAGTGGTGCAGAAAATGAGTAAAATACAGTCACAGCTAGATAAGGTATTGAGTACTGTTGGCAAACTGACCAGTTCCTTTAAATCTTTTCAGCAGAATCAGAAAAAGCTGGTCGGTTCAGTCGATAAAATACATAACCAATTTAAAAAGCTTAATAAGACTGTTGAGGGATTAAAGCCCATAGTAGGTTATGCGCAGGAAACTGCGCGTATGCGTACCGATCTTAAAGCTTATAGCCAAACAATTAAACAGTCTTTCTCTGCGCGGCAGAATTCATCACAAGTGAAACAAGTAAACGCCGCTAGTCAATCTGCTAATATTATTCAGACTACCCAGATTATTAAACAAGAAAATTCATCCAGTAAAAAAAATGAATTGAATTTTGGTGTTACTGGAAATATGACTAACAATTTTACATTGTTAGATAAACTGGTCATTAATATTAATCCAAAGGTGACAATTTTATTTGGCATTCTGAATAAAATTAATGCAGTGTTGAAATTAACGACGGGTTCAGTCAAAGTCGTATTTCAAATGCTGGTTGGTTATATACAAATTTTTGGCAGTCTTGGCATAAAAGCTTTTGAGTCTCTCAAGATCAGTTTAAATATATTTGCCCTATTGGGTATTCAGGCTTTTGCTGAGTTAAAGGCCAGTTTGAATTTCTTTGCTCAGCTAGGTGTTCAGGTTTTTGCCGAATTAAGGGCCGGATTAAATTTCTTCGCACAACTTGGCATTCAGGCTTTTGCTGAATTAAAAGTTAGTTTGAATTTTTTTGCACAGTTGGGTATTCAGGTTTTTGCTGAGTTAAAGGCCAGTCTGAATTTCTTTGCCCAATTGGGCATCCGAGTTTTTGAAACGTTAAAAGCGAGTTTGAGTTTCTTTGCGCAGATAGGGATTCAGGCATTGGATAAATTAAAATCCACCCTGGATGCATTTGTGCAAATGGGCGTTCAGGCGCTGAATAAACTCACATTTCCTTTTGATCTGCTTGCACAGATAGGTATGCAGGCTTTGGAAGAATTAAAAGCCGGTATCAACTTTTTTGCGCAGTTGGGAATTCAAGCACTGGATAAATTAAAGTCCAGTCTGGATGCATTTGCCCAATTGGGTATTCAGACTTTGAACGAATTAAAAGCCGGCATCAATTTTTTTGCGCAGTTGGGAATTCAGGCACTGGATAAATTAAAGTCCAGTCTGGATGCATTTGCCCAATTGGGTATTCAGGCTTTGAATGAATTAAAAGCCGGTATCAACTTTTTTGCTCAACTGGGAGTTCAGGCACTGGATAAGTTAAAATCCACGCTGGATTCATTTGTACAGTTAGGCGTTCAGGCACTAGATAAATTAACAGCCCCTTTAGATGTGTTTGCCCAACTAGGCATACAGGCTTTAAATGAATTAAAAGCCGGTATTAACTTTTTTGCGCAGTTGGGAATTCAGGCACTGGATAAATTAAAGTCCAGTCTGGATGCATTTGCCCAATTGGGTATTCAAGCTCTGGATACATTAAAATCCAGTATAAGCTTTTTTGCTGATTTAGGAATTCAAGCGCTGGATAAATTAAAATCCACGCTGGATGCATTTGTTCAGATGGGAATGCAGGCGCTGAATAAACTTACCTCCCCATTCGATGTGTTAGCGCAATTGGGGACTCAAGCACTGGATAAATTAAAATCCACGCTGGATGCATTTGTTCAGATGGGAATGCAGGCGCTGAATAAACTTACCTCTCCTTTTGATGTATTAGCCCAGTTGGGCACCCAAGCGCTGGATAAATTAAAATCCACCTTGGATTCATTTGTTCAGCTAGGCGTTCAAGCGCTGAATAAACTAACAGCACCTTTGGATGTTTTTACTCAAATTGGATCTCAGGCCCTAGAAGATTTAAGAGCCAACATTAATAAATTTGCGGAAGTCGGTATTCAGGCGCTGGAAAATTTAAACGTTGGTTTGAAGGCATTTGCACAAATAGGAACAGAGGCTTTAGAAGCATTAAGAACGGCCATGGATTTTTTCGGTAAAACCGGAAGCAAGGTATTTGGAACAATAAATGAAGGTGCCGATTTATTGTCGAGCAAAGGCGGTAAAGATACTTTTTCATCACAAAGAAAAGGTTTGGGGCTATTTGGAAATATTGGCCAAAAAGTTTTTGGTGCTTTGGGTAGTGGAATAAATACTCTGGCAAATGTTAGTTCAAAAGGTTTAGGTCTTTTAGGTAATGCATTTAGTTCATTAGGCAAAGGAATGTCGTTTATTGGGCGAGCTATGATGGCAAACCCAATTCTTGCCATTATTGGTGTTATCGCAATGGCCGCCATTTATATTTGGCAGAATTGGGAGTCATTGGGGCCTAAATTTATGGCCTTGTGGGAAGGTATCAAAAATATCTGCAGTAATGCTTGGCAAGGCATAAAAGATGGAATCAGTGCAGCTTGGGAAGGTATTAAAAGCTTTTTCATGAATGGTGGCTTAATTGGCATTATCTACCAAAACTGGGAAAGTATTAAACAAAGTGCTTCAGAAGCATGGGAGTTAGTTAAATCTACAATAAGTGGAGTCTGGGAATCAGTTAAACAAAATACACTGGAAATATGGGAAAACGTCAAAAAAACAATTTCTGATAAATGGGATGAGATTGTTGCTGATGTTCAGGCTATTCCGGAAAAATTGAAGTCGGCTGGTTCAGAAATGATCGATGCCGTATTGGGCGGTATCCAAGAGAAGTGGAAGGCGCTGAAAGATAAATTCAAAAGTTTCGGTGATGCCGTTAAATCATTCTTTGGTGGTGGTAGTGATAAAAAGGAAGTTGAATTAAATAAAACGGAGGCAATTACCAGGAGTGAAACGACCAAAGACTTAATGCCGGCTAAGAAGCTTGATAAAGGTGGATATATTGCAAATGGCGAAACGGCTATTGTCGGTGAGCGTGGCCCTGAAATTGTGTCAGGTTCAGCGAATGTGACCAGTAGGGTCAATACAGCGCAATATGCCGCCTTGGGGCTGGCTGTCAGCTCTATGTCTCTGCCTGTTGCAGCGCAGGATGCACCGCTGCATGCACAAAGTCTACCTGCTTACTCTTACGAGGAAGTTCAGGCGAACAGGGCACAAAGCCAACCGCAGCTGCAAGCTGGCGCGGCACCGCAATATAACATCTATGTCTATGGCTCTCAGGGACAATCTGCCCAGGATATCGCCCGTATGGTCAGACAGGAACTGGAGCAACGGGAACGTGCTCAGCAAGCCCGTATGCGTAGCTCATATTCTGATAGAGGAGAATCATACTCATGATGGCCGCACTTGGTTTATTTGTATTTATGTTAAAAACAACGCCTTATCAAAGTTTTCAGCATAAAAAGAGTTGGAGACATGCATTTAACAGCCGCGTGGGAGCGCGGCCTGCATGGCAATTTGTTGGTTCGGATAACGATACGATAACGCTATCAGGAGAACTCTACCCCGAATTAACGGGGGGATCTCTTTCCCTGACTGCACTGACGTTGATGGCCGACAGCGGTAAAGCATGGTCTTTGATTGATGGAAGTGGTTCGATTTACGGAATGTTCGTTATCGAAAGCATTGATGAGACAAAAACGGAATTTATGTCTGGTGGTGCAGCCAGAAAAATCAGTTTTACACTGACGTTACGGCGAGTGGATAACAATTTGTTTGAAATGTTGGGTGATTTGCAGGAGCAACTATCTGACATCAAGGACAAGCTACCTAAGTCAATGGAGGATCTGACTGCTCTTAAAGATCAGGCGGTGGGCAAAGTGAAAGGGGTATTCTCATGATGGATTTTAAACAGTGGATGCCAGATACGAGTTGGATTCCCCAATTTGATTTGGTTACTGGAAAAGAGGGAGCGCCTGCTTTTCGACTGGAAACCAACAATAAAGATATCACAGGGAAAATCCAATCGCGTTTAATGTCTTTAACACTGACGGACAACCGAGGTTTGGAATCAGACCAGCTGGATCTTGAGCTGGATGATTCGGATGGTCAGTTAGCATTGCCGCGCCGAGGCGATATTCTCACACTGGAACTGGGGTGGCATGGCCACTCCTTAACGCCAAAAGGGAAATTTGTCGTTGATGAGATTGAGCATAGCGGAGCGCCTGACCGGCTGACCATTCGTGCTCGCAGTGCGGATTTTCGTGGCGATCTGAATGTTAAACGCGAACAGTCTTATCATAAACAGACGTTAGAAAGCATTGTAAGTACGATAGCTGCGAGAAACCAACTGCAATTTCAAATCAGTGATGATTTGAAAGGTATCTCCATGCATATCGACCAGACAAATGAATCTGACGTGAGCTTTTTGACACGAATTGCAAAGCAGGAAGGGGCAATCGCTTCGGTCAAAAATGGCGAGCTGCTATTTATTCAGCAAGGACAGAACAAAACAGTCAGTGGTAAGAAGATCTCACCGGTATTGATTACTCGCAAGTCAGGAGATAGCCATCGTTTTTCTCTGTCCGATCGTGAAGCTTATACGGGGGTTGTTGCTCAGTGGCAGGATACCCGTACAGCGACTAAACAGACGGTTAAATTGCAGAAGGTGGAAACAAAGGAAGGGAAAACTGAAATTTCCATTGAATATAAAAGCAGCGAGGATAAATCATCAGACAAAGATAAACCTAAAAAAGATAAGTCCAAAAAAGACAAAGACTCAGGCAAGAAAGACAAAAATCCCACTAAAAAAGAGGATGAAAAGGGTAAGAAAAAAGAGCCTGAATCCCCTAAAAAGGGAAAAGATCCTAAAGGCAAATCATCAGCTCCTGTCAGTCTTGGTAAACCGGGTGGCGTGAGTCTGGCGAAGCCCGGTAAAGCCAAATTGGCGAAGAAAGGTCCGAAAACTAAAGGCCGAGAAGAACCTTCTTATATTACAAATGGGCGTAAAGGAAAAAACAAAGGTAAAGGAAGCAGTAATACTGAAACCAGCCTTGAGATTAAGGGCAGCATATCTCATGAGGAAAAGAGTGAGTCAAAAACTGAATTCCATCAAACAACAACGGAAAAGACAGAATCCTCAAGCTATTTGTCGGGAACTGGAGAGAATGTTTTGACGCTTTCGCGTATTTTTTCTAGTAAGGTAGAAGCAGAACGTGTTGCTACTGCTGTGTGGAAAAAAATGCAACGTGGAGCGGCTCAGTTCTCTATCACGCTGGCGATGGGGCGCGCGGATATTTATCCTGAAACGCCTGTTGCATTAAAAGGGTTCAAGGAGGAGATAGATGGGACGCAATGGACTTTGGTCAAAGTCACTCACAATCTCAATGACAGTGGTTTTACGACATCATTAGATCTCGAAATTAAGCTTGATGAGGTCGAAATTAAACCGGAAGGTACCTAAATTAATGCTTGATCTCAATATGAGATCTTTGGTATATTGTTCACCAGACGAGAATGGTGTTATCCGATGTTATTTCAAGAAAGGTGAACAATATGATTAAGTGTCCTCTGTGTGGTCAGTCAGCGCATACTCGTAGCAGCTTCGAGCATTCAAGCCAAACAAAGGAGCGCTATAACCAATGTCAGAATGTTAATTGTGGAGCAACGTTCGTCAGCCATGAAACCTTTGTCCGTTTCATTTCTAAGCCAGGTGAAGTCAATAATGTTACGCCTCATCCAAAGGCAAAAACTAAGAGACAACCTCGTCAGAAAGCCGCTGCCGCCCAGTAATTCATGGGAAAACCATAAATAACGAAAAAACAATTGCTCCAGTTTTTGCCACCATTATGGTGGCTTTTTTGTGTGAGGTGGGAATATTTTAGTTCTCTAAATGAGAACTCCATGTGACGCCCACTTGTCATAAAGCAGGCGTTAAAAAGTGAAGTTATTTTTCGGACACTGACTGCAAGATCCTTCGCATTTCATCTTTGATGTGTAGTTTTTCTTTCTTTAGACGTACAACCTTATCGCTGTAGCCAGTTCCATTTGGGCCTTCAAGTTGGGCTATCTCGTGGTCAAGTCGGTTATGTTTTTCAAACAAAGATTGGAAGCGGGGATTGGATTCTTTCAGATTGGATACTAAATCACGATATTCTGGAAACATGAGACCTCCTAAACGAAATTTACTACCACACTCAGTAAAGTGTAGCAGCCCATTGTAATATCAGATTTGAGAGATATCACATAAAAAAGATCTGATGCCATTTATGCTCTTAACTAATTGTTAATGTAAAATTAACATTTATTTCTGGCAAAGCGATCTAATTTTTGTTTAATAACTATAAAAATCAGTATATTGCCAAAAAATCATAATTTACCTCAGTCTTTTTGTTGTTATTATTCAATCTCCTTTTTAAATATATTCAGAGGTGATATATGAAAAAATATCTATTTCCTTTAGCTGCTTTGATGGTATCGACTTCCGTTTTTGCTGACAAAAATTTGGAAGATGTCGCTCCTTATCCCGCTGCGCCTGCTGGAATGGTTCGCAGTGTGATTGAGCTGCCTAAACAAGATAATGAAAAAGACTACATGGTTGAGTTGATGATCGGCCAGGATATGAAAGTTGACTGCAATCATCACTGGTTTGGTGGTAAGTTGGATAAGAAAGTATTGGAAGGATGGGGATATGACTATTATATGCTAGATAAAGTCAATGGCCCCATGTCAACCAAAATGGGCTGCCCGGATCAAAAAGAAACAGTGCGTTTTGTTCAGGTTCAGCTGGGTAAAGAGGCACTTATTCGTTATAACAGCAAGTTACCTATCGTGACTTATACACCAAAATCCATGACAGTTAAATATCGTATTTGGCAAGCATCGGATAAAGTCGAAACCGCAGTACAAAAATAATCTTTTGATCGAGTAAATCAACAACCTGAGTTTCCGTTATATTAAACTCAGGTTGTTTGATTTATAGCATGCTTTTCTGTTTTGAGGGTTAATCTATTTTTAGAATAGAAAGCTTAATTTCAATATGGTTTATACCCAATGGATTTCGAGTTGCATAGATAACTGTGTAACCGAGATAAATGTGCACAGCCAACAAAAAGCAACTTGAAAGATGAAGGCTATATTGTTAAATGAACAATATGGCATGTCATAAAGGATCTATTTCAAACTTACGTTAATCATTTTTTATTTCTGTTATTTCTCTCTGTGATTCCTTGCCCATCTTTAAAAATACTAACTACACTGTTTTTGGATCCTTTTGCATTCATGCAAACATCATAGGGGAATCGTAGAATGTTTAAAAAATTATCGGCGGAGTTCTTTGGTACTTTTTGGTTGGTGTTTGGTGGATGTGGCAGTGCTGTGTTAGCAGCGGCATTTCCACAGCTGGGGATTGGGTTTGTGGGTGTATCTCTGGCTTTTGGTTTAACTGTAGTGACAATGGCTTATGCCGTGGGGCATATTTCAGGAGGGCATTTTAATCCTGCGGTAACATTGGGACTATTTGCTGGCGGGCGTATTTCAGCAAAAGATGTTATCCCTTATATTATTGCTCAAGTGATTGGTGGAATTGCCGCAGCGGCGGTGCTTTATTTAATCGCCAGTGGTAAAAGTGGTTTTGATGCAACAGCAAGTGGTTTTGCATCTAATGGCTACGGTGATCATTCTCCGGGTGGCTTCTCATTACAATCTGCAATTATCATTGAATTAGTATTAACGGCTTTCTTTTTATTGATAATCCTTGGCGCTACAGATAAGAAAGCACCGGCAGGTTTTGCGCCATTGGCGATTGGCTTGTCATTGACACTTATTCACTTAATCAGCATTCCCGTAACCAATACATCAGTTAACCCGGCGAGAAGTACTGCGGTTGCTATTTTCCAGGGCACCTGGGCATTGGAGCAACTTTGGGTATTCTGGCTTATTCCATTAATTGGTGGTGCGATTGGTGGATTGATATATAAGGCTTTATTACAGAAAGATGATTAATTTATTAATAAATATTCCTTTATTTTAATAAGTCATGCGATAGCATGGCTTTTTTTTGCCCTTTTTTATGGTAGATTTTCTCCTCGGTTCAATTTTTTCGCAAAAGGAAAAATGATGGAGCAGAATATAACATGGGAACGAGGTGAATATTGGGTTACCACAGATAAAACTAAATGTGATATCCATTTCGTACATAATAATCTGAAGAAATTACCCTGGGCGATTGATGTTGAATTTGAAAGAGTCAAAATTTCGATAGAACATAGTATATGTTTTACATTATTTCATCGTGATAAAGAAATTGGATTTGCCAGATTACTGACTGATTTTGCAACGTTTGCATATCTTGCTGATGTATTTGTGATTGATGAATATCAAAAAAGAGGGTTAGGGCGCTGGCTGGTGGAATGTATTTTAAAACACCCTGTTACTTCTTATGTAAAACATGTGGCATTAGTGACGTACGATGCTCCTTGGCTATATAAGAAAGTCGGTTTTCAGGCTGTGGTTGAACCCGATTTTGTCTGGATGCTGGATAATACAAAACCCTCTGAATAAATGACAAAAAACCGGCGGTATTATTCATTCAATGTAATATCGCCTTTATTTTTAACTCATTTTCCTGAAAGAAAATATGCGTTAATAACCAGAATTATCATTCCAAAGATAACTGCGTTTTTTACGATTTTCTCTATATAACGCCCGAATATCTGGCAGTAAAGTCATTAAACCAAGCAACGCCATACATACACCTATCCATAAAGGCGCCCTTAATCCCCATCCTAAGTTCATCGCGAATCCACCAAGAAAAGAGCCAATGACGACGCCAAGGGTAATCATTGAGGAATGAACCGTATTAACCAGTGAACGGCCATTGGCTGTTTTCATGACGCGTGTCACCATAGCCGGATTCATGGTAACGCCCACTAATCCGATACCAACGAGGGATAAGGCTGCAAGGGATTTTTGAGCGGCAAATAAACCAAATAACAGAAGAAATAAGGTCAGTAAAATCAAGCCAATGGTTAACGTTATAATCGTATAGCGCTCAGACAACTTCCCGACTATCGCATTGCCCACTATCGTTGCACTTCCATAGAGAATGAGTAAACAGGCGATCATACCCTCACTATAACCTGATACTTCTTTTAATATTGGTGTGAAATAAGTAAACGCAGCGAAGGTTGCGCCAATAATCAGCAAGCTGGTGGCAAAAACGCTCCATAATTTTAGATTTTTTAAGTGACTGAGTTCTGAGCGCAGGCTCATGATTGGTGGTTTTGGGATGGTGGGCAGGAAAAATAAACTGATGAGCCCGGCAATGGTAGCCAATACCCCGGTTGTCCAAAAACTTTCTCTCCAACCTGCATATGTGCCTATCAAATTAGCCATTGGCAATCCCAAGATCGTTCCCACCATAATGCCGGAAAGTACGATTGAAACGGCCCATCCTCGTTGTTCAGTGGATACAAGCTCCACACAGATTGCAAGTGCTACGCCAAAGAAAGCTCCTGAAACTGCTCCGGTTATGACCCTCGCAATCGCCAGCGTGGAATATGAATTTGCCAGTGCGCCGAGCACTTCAGCTGCGATGAAAATAACATAAAGGGCAGTTAAAGCCTTTTTGGGCGGTGTTTTTAATAATCCAATGGCTAAAAGCGGACCACCAAAAGTCATGGACAAAGCATAAAGGGAAACAAGATAACCGATTTGAGAAATGGATACACCGAGGTCGTATGCCATGATTGGCACCATGCCTGAGACTTGAAATTCACTGGTTACCATGGAAAAGATGCCGAGTGTCAGTATATAAATGGCGAAGGGGATGGTTTTTTGTTTGCTTACGGCATGGGAATGGCTAACGATCTTGGATTGCATGTTCTCCATGTTAGTACCTTTTAGTTACTGATCGATTAATTATGTAGTAGGTGTTACAAAAATATCTGGCTTGCGAAATAAGATCAAGGCATTTATGTTATAGTCACTACAAAAATAACGATGGTAAATATGATGACACTACGAGGGCGTCCGCCGCGCTTTAACCGAGATATTGCTCTTCAGCAAGCAATGACGTTATTTTGGGATAAAGGCTATGAAGGGACTCAGCTTGTTGATCTCACCGCGACGATGGAGATCAATCCTCCGAGTTTTTATGCTGCCTTTGGCAGTAAGAAAAAAGCATTTTATGCGGCAGTTGAACTTTACATTAAAACTGTGGGCACCAAGACAATGAATAGGCTGAATGAAACCGGCAGTCTGCAGGAAAATATGCGGGGAATGCTGGAAAGTTCTGTGGAAGTTGCAACGTCAAGTCATTCTGGCGGGTGTTTACTGATTTTAGGAATCATGAATAACCAGATAGAAAATGAGGATGTTTATCTTTATCTTAAAGCCGTGCGGAAAAATACACTGGCATTAGTTCAGACTCGGTTAGAAAAAGGCATTGCGAATGGTGAAATATCTGCTGACATTGATGCTGGTAAATTAGCAGCATATTTTCTTGGGATTATGCAGGCAATTTCATTGCAGGCTCGTGATGGAGCGTCTAAAGATGAACTTATGAGCCTGATCCCACCCGCGATGGCGGCAATAACTCCCCAGAACAATTGTGCAGCCTTGTAGGCTGCACTTACCCATTTTTGCCGTTTTTTAAATTATTCGACTTCACTCCAATGGCTGATGATTTTCCCAACAATACCGTAATCACGGGCTTCTTCAGGTTCCATCCAGTAATTGGAGTTTGTATCTTTTATGACTTTATCGAGAGGTTGCCCAGTTGATTGGCTGATAAGAGTGTTTATACGTTTGCGAATTTTCAATATTTCTTTCGCTTCAATTTCAATATCTGAAGCACGTCCTTGAAAGCCGCCCAATGGTTGGTGGATCAAAAAACGCGTGTTTGGCAATGAGTAGCGGTTTTCTTTATCAGCAGCAAGAAAGATAGTAATACCTGCACTTGAAACCCAGCCAGTGCCAATCATGATGACTTTGGGTTTTATAAACTTAATCATGTCATGCAGGGTATCACCAGATTCAACATGACCACCTTGGCTGTGAATAAATATTTTTATTGGCTCATCACTGACTTCCTGCAACATTAGAAGCTGTATCATGACTTTTTCAGCGAGTTGCTGATTAATTTCTCCCGCGATAATTACACTTCGAGATTTAATCAATTTATTTTGTAGAGAGGGGTCTACCGTTTTTTCTTCCTCAGTTTTGTTGGCAAGTTCGTTATACATTATCTTTTTCTCTCGTGATAAATGATATTAGACGTGTTCAATGGTATGAGATGATGAATTAAGTGGAGTTTAACGATCCTTATATTTCAGATAATTATCTGAAACTCCATCGCGGCATAAATATCTAAAACATAAACGCAAGAAATTTCGATTTAAAACTGTATTTCTACATAGCACTTTATATAGTACTTCATGCTTGGTTTGTCCTGCCAAAATCAGGTTTTGTGCTGCATGTTGAACCGTAGTTTATGAAAGATTAAATGCTTTTGCTGTGATTGAAGGCAGAGATATGTTTCATTGAGTTAATCAAGCCCTGTATATGTAAGGGCAAAATAATGGCCTTGAAAACTGCTTTAATGACAACAAGTGGGATACTAAAAAAATGGCTGGTGGAAATTTGATTTTTACCAATTACTTTGCCGGCATTGTGACAGGTTCCAAAATCATTTTGGCACTATATGCTAATGGCATTAATGTTGCTTTATGTTCACCGGCTCTTGCTCGTAGGGAAATCGAATGTAAGATAGCGATGATTAGTTGAGCAATGATGTCAACATCCGTCTCAGGGAGCAATTCCCCATTATTTTTTGTTTCACTTAGGACTTTTTTTATTTGATCAGTTTGCACTTGAATTACCATTGCAAGGTATTGTTGAACTTCAGGTATTTCTACCTCTGCCGCAGCGGTAGATAAAGCCATGCAACCCAGTTTCCCGTTTTCACCGGTATATAAATCAACTGAAGCGATTAAGTAACGGGTGATGCGATCAATGATTGTGTCTTTTTCATGTGTTTTTTTAAGCGCATTTTCATAACTGGTGATTGCGATGACACCAAAATTATCCATCGCTTTTTTATAAATGGATAACTTATTGCCAAATGCGGCATAGAGACTCGGTTTATTCATCCCCGTTTCGTTGACCAAATCGTCTAAAGATGTGGCAGTAAACCCTTTGCGCCAAAAGAGAAAAGTAATATTTTTGATGGCGACTTCACTGTCGTAGGAACGCGGACGACCCTTCTTTTTCATTTCATACTACCTAGTAAAATAATCATTTACAGAGTATAAAACAAATGCCATTATTTTACTAACCAGTAAAAAATTCGATTGAGAAAGTGAAATGTCCGATATTGTCAACGGTGTTTATGGTAAAACAACGAAATCGATTATAGAGCTAGTGGACAAAGGAAAAGTAAGGCAAAGCACATCGCTTAAGGTTGGTATATTTGTGTGTCCGGGTTTTATGCCAATGGATATTAATGGAGCACAATCTGTTTTTACCATTGCTTCAGCGGAAATCTATTTCATTTGGAAAAAAAGAGAGTTAGTTGAAGGCTTTATTGGTTGGCCAACAATGCCGACAATGACATTTGATGAATGCCCAGATGATTTAGATGTATTGGTTGTTGGCATGGTTCCTCCCGAAATTGTTAAAGATACGGAAGTGCTTGCATTTTTTGCTAAAAAAGCGGCAACAACCAAATTTTTAATTGGAACGTGTTACGGAACATTGGTTCTTGGTGCCGCCGGATTGCTAGTAAATCGCAGGGCGACCACTAATTCCAAAGCGATTCCTTTGTTATCAGAGTTTGATGCGATTGCAGTGGAAGGCAGTGAAGTTGTTGTTGATGGCAATATTTACACTTCTGGCCCGGCAACAGGCTCATTTGATGCATCTTTACTCGTACTTAAACAATTAAGAAGTACTGAGTTTGCGGCACTGGTTGAACTGGCTATTGAATATGATCCACGCCCACCATTTAAAACAGGTTCGCCACAACTTGCAGGGCCGGAAATGTCACTTATTTCACAAGAAATAACCAAGGAAATTAACCAGCAATATTATCATGCGGTACGTGAAGGTTTTTCCGGTATTTCAACGTCTTGATTTGATATTTTTAATTTGATGTCATGATTATTATCATCATGGGAAGTATTTGTTTTTTTTAACTGAAAAATTGAGAGGATTGGTATGAAAATAAATTTAACAATGAATAAAACCGAAATGCAATTTTTCATTGATAATTTAATTAATCATGGCTTTGATTATTATACAGAGTTACGTGATGAATTTAGATGTGATAAAGATATATCCATAAACCATGTCCGTAATGTTTTTGATGGTGATGGAATATATTTAGATGCAAACGATATTGAGGTCACTATTACTGATAAATAATACTTTGTATTATTTAAAGCATAAAATGTAAGAGATTGCAGCCTTGTCCCGTTTATCGCGGGACAAGATTTATTCTGATTATTTTTAAACACTACTTTTAAAATACTGCTTTTGAAATGTCGTATTAAAAAATATTAGGCTTTCTCTCTAACCCCTTCCACTGAAATGATCAATTCGACTTCTTGGGATTTTGGCCCCAGATCGCCTTTTATCTTGAAATCTTTCAGTTTGATTTTACCGTTGGCTTCAAAGCCCGCACGGTATCCTCCCCAAGGATCGTTGCCTTCGCCTGTCAGTTTGGCGTTGAGTGTCACAGGTTTGGTGACGCCATTTAGTGTCAAGTCACCCGTGATGGCGTAATTTTCCCCTGTTTTTTTGACCTCGGTTGATGAAAATTTAGCTTCTGGGTATTTTACAACGTTTAAAAAATCGGGGCTGCGCAGATGCTTATCGCGTTCAGCGTGATTAGTATCAACACTGTTTGTTTTAATAACCACATTGACTTTATCTGCTGCGGGATTTTGTGCATCAAAAGTAAATTGGCCATCAAATTTCCTGAAACTGCCGTAAAGCCAGCTTATGCCCAAGTGTTGAATGCGAAATTCAACAAACGCATGTTGGCCAGCGGTATCAATTTTGTAATTAGCGGCCATGGCAGAGTTGCTGCCCATGAATAAAATGCCAGCGGCCAAGCCAATCAAGGCTTTCTTCGGCATCATTTTTTTAAACATCATTTTGTTAAGCATAAAGCAATTCTCCAGAGGTTATTTTATATCGGACTTGAAACCAAACATTCTGGTTAGGGTGGAATCTTTATCAATAAAGTGATGCTTCAATGCGGCAAGAGCATGAAATAATGAAAACACCACCATAATCCAGGCTAAATAGAGATGGATAATGCCTGCGGTATCAGCTTGTACCCCTTGCTCAGTCAGGGTAGCAGGAATGTCAAACCAACCAAAAACGCTGATTGATTCGCCGTCCGCTGTCGAAATCAGATACCCGCTGACCAAAATGCCAAACAGGGCAATATACAGTGCGAAATGCATCAGTTTTGAAGTGATGCGTACAAAATGGCTGTAACTTGCCAACGGTTTTGGCGGGGGAGAGACAAATCGCCAAATGACACGAATAGCCATGATAATAAAAAGGCATACGCCTATACTTTTATGTAGCTCTGGTGCGCGATGATACCAAGTATCGTAGTAGCTCAATGTTACCATCCATAAGCCAAGCCCAAACATGCCATAAACAGCGATGGCAACTAGCCAATGGATTAAGATAGAAATATGACCAAAGCGCGTGGAAGTATTTTTTAATAGCATACTGTTTCCTTATTCTTGATCATGTAAGAGATTAATGCCCAGCGTTCTTGATGATAAATGGGGTATTATAGTAAATAAAAATGACAGTTGATTTTTGGGTATTTTAGACAAAATATTTGTTTAAGAATATCAAAAATAATCAACAATAAAATAGAATAATATTTTGTTGTGCATCATTAAGATAGCTTCATTTTATTCATTTAAGTTATTTGCTTATATCAATTTAATTACATTATAGCTTTTATTTTCAAAAATAGGGCTGCATTACTTGATTTCAGGTAGTGTTATTAATTTTTTTTAGATTGTTTGTCTGGTAAGAAAAAACTGAATACTATTAATGATTTACTTTGTTATTGTTTACTTTTGTAATGATAAATTTTACTCTCAGCGGGTTCATTTTTAGTCTATTTGTCTGTATTATTTTTAATCCCTCATTCGCTTTTATCAATCAATCGAGAAATATAATGTATACATTATGGATAGCTAATAAAAATTATTCCTCTTGGTCACTGCGCCCGTGGGTTTTGCTCAAAACTTTGGGTATTCCTTTTAGCGAACAGCTTAGTTCTTTTGAGGATGGTAAAAGTAGTTATGAGAAGTTCAGGGCATTTTCTCCTACGGGAATGCTTCCTTGTTTGATTGATGGAAACAAGGATATAAAAATTTGGGACACTCTGGCGATTGCGGAATATATCGCTGAAGATTATGCGCAAGTTTGGCCATCAGACAAAACTGCCAGAGCATGGGCGAGGAGTGCAGCCGCAGAAATGCATTCAGGTTTTACGGTATTGCGTGAGGTTTGCCCGTTGAATTGCATTCTCAGCACCCAGTTAAATGAAATAACACCTGAGTTGCAGAGTAATATTGATAGAATTGATGAACTTTGGTCAGAAGGGCTAACTAAATTTGGTGGTGAATGGTTGGCGGGGGATCAATTTACGGCTGTGGATGCATTTTATGCACCAGTGGCTTTGCGTGCCCAAATTTATGGATTGAAGTTTTCAGCCATTAGCCAGAAATGGATTGACCGCATCTTGCAACTTCCGGCAATCATAGAATGGGTAGAGTCGGCAAAGAAAGAGCCTGAAATTGAACATTGATTCTAACCATATCATGATTATCAACAATCTTTGATATAGAGATACAGGATACGTTAGATCACGTATCCTGATATTGCGGTATTTATTTTATGAATGACTTGCTTGTTGCACTATTTATTTCTTCCATTGTTAATTTAATTATCTAGAATGTGATTGGGAATATATTGTCAGCTTGCATTCGCATAATAAGTTATTGCTGGGCTGTGTTTATCCATTATAGATTATATCGTTTTTACTTCATCAAATAGGAAGGATGGGAAATGGACTGGGGACAAATGGCTTATGGCGCCGTTTTGAGTGCTATTTTTAGTGGGATTTTGGGCGGTATTCTCTGGGCTGTGAAGAAAAAAGGAATATTGAGTAAGAATGTTTCTTACGTGATATTCATTACCCTAACTATTATATGGAATATATTCTACTTTAAAATCCTTATGAAGGATTATGGTTTACCTATAAATGATAAAGAAACGGTAGGGTTTCAATGGGAATCACCTGTTTTTTTGGTGTTAAAAGATAAAGATCCAAAAGTTTATAGTGAATATAGAGAACTCGTTTCGGCCTTAAAAAAAGAAGGGAAAAGTCGTGACGAAATGCTTAGTGAAATGGCTAAAAAAATAGTTTTATTGACTAATGAACGTATTTTGTTTGCTCCAGATGAAAATGTTATTTCCCATATAAACGTCGTCATAGAGCAAATGGAATTTTTGCAAACAGTAAGTGGCGAAAAATGTCTTAACTTTGTTATGCCAGATCTCAGAAAGAGTTTGAAGGTTAATCTTGATATGCTGGCCTTGTTCCCTAAGGAGTTATACTTGAGGCGCGTGAAAGCGGATGAAGCAATGATTATTGCGTCTTATGGTGAGAAAAAATATCAGCGATCAAATGAGAATAGTGAACTTGCTTTAGAAGATTTCAATGCTGTTATATTTGACTTGATACATAATAAATATGGCAAAGATTTCTTGTTGTTAGAATCGTCCCAGAGTGCTTACTCTAATGCAGAAAAAAGCTGTGAGATGCTTATTGATATAAATAAACAGATTGTTGAATTGCCACCGGAGAAAGCCGCGCGGATATATCGTTATATGATTAGTCAGATGCAATTGTAGAACGGCTGCATTTCTGTATGAAGTCAGTATTGGGATAAAAAAAAAGCTCCGTGTAGGACGGAGCAGAAGTGGGTAAAGTAGCTGGGAAAATGTAGTACAAGGCTATATTAGCGCTGTATTATTAAATATAACCTCAATGGAATGTGCATTGGACATATTTAATTGATTCTTAGCTACTGTACTTATGTTTTAGAACGCAGATTACGGGAATCAGCAGTTGAATTGAAATAATGAACGGGAATAATGAATTGAAATAATGAATTAAATTAGGGTGATGCATTGAAATAATGAATAAGGATTTCATCAGAATACTTGGTATGGCGCATATTGCCTGTTTTATCCATTCACAATAAGGCCATACCAAATATCAGTTGTTATCATTGAGATAATCCTTCACCTGTTTTTTAATGGAGGAGAGCATCCCGAATAACGTCCAGTGACGCTGGGTTTTCAATCAAGGCGATATCATTGGGGTCACGGCCTTCGCAAATGGCTTGCATTGTACGGCGCAACATTTTTCCTGAACGGGTTTTTGGCAATTGAGTCACAAAATAGACGTGTGACGGACGCCCAACACTACCGATTTTTTGATCAACCAATGCCATCAGCGATTTTTCCAATGCTGCGAAGTGGTCTGCGCTTTGGATTTCGCGCCCCTCTTTAAGAACAGCAAAAGCAACGGCAGCTTGCCCCCTCAGCTCATCTTTTACACCAATTACGGCCACTTCCGCCACATCTTCATGGCTGGCGATACATTCTTCAATTTCCCGGGTTCCCAGGCGATGCCCTGAGACATTGATGACATCATCCGAACGTCCCAAAATAAAATAATAACCATCGCTGTCGCGAATTCCCCAATCAAATGTTGAATAGACTTGCTGATTGAATTGCTTCCAGTAGGTGTTGATGAAACGGGTATCGTCACCGTAGATAGTCTGGATACAACCCGGTGGCAGGGGGCCTTTGATTACCAGCATGCCTTTTTCGTTATCGCTGCATTCCTGTCCTGTCAGCTCATTTATCAATTTGACATTAAATCCGTACATCGGGAATCCCGTACTGCCAAAACGGCTTGGCCTGCTGTCTAAGCCTCGGGCAATTGTCATAATTGGCCATCCTGTTTCTGTTTGCCAGTAATTATCAATGACAGGAACGTTAATGGCTTCGGTGATCCAGCGGGCAGTATGCTCATCCAGAGGCTCTCCAGCCAGATAGAGCGTTTCAAGCGATGAAATATCATATTTGGCGATGCAGTCTGTAGGGTATTTTTTCAAAACCCGTATTGCGGTGGGTGCCGAAAACATTTTGGTGACATGGTATTTTTCGATAATTTGCCACCAAACGCCGGCATCCGGGCGGATCGGCAATCCTTCATACATAATGGTTGCCATGCCGGCAATCAGCGGTGCATAGATAATATAAGAATGCCCAACAACCCAGCCGATATCCGATGTGCAAAAGAAAACACCGCCGGCTTTACCGCCAAAAATAGCGTCCATTGATGTTGCCAGTGCTACGGCATAACCACCGACATCCCGTTGAACGCCTTTGGGTGTTCCTGTTGTACCAGACGTGTAAAGCACACAGGATGTTTCATTTGATTCGAGCCAGGTCACAGGAACGGTTGCATCAAGATGCTCTTGCCGCAAAGCAGCAAAATTCACATCTCTGCTTTCCACCCAATTGATGTCAGCCAGCCCTCTATCGACCATCAAAACATGGCGCGGTGTATGGTTGGCCAGCTCAATGGCTTCATCCAGCAAAGGCTTATAGGGAATGATTTTGCCCCCGCGTGAACCGGCATCGGCGGAAACGACCAAAACGGGTTCGGCATTATCTAAACGGGTAGCGAGACTGTGGGAAGCAAAACCGCCAAATACGACGGAATGAATTGCTCCGATACGGGCGCAGGCCAGCAAAACAAATAGGGCTTCAGCCACCATGGGCATATAAACGACAACCCTGTCGCCTTTTGTGACACCAAGTGACAGCATCATGGCCGCAGCACGGTTTACTTCCTGATGCAATTCTCGGTAAGTAAATACCTTTTCACTGTTGGTTTCTGTTGAAATGGCAATCAGTGCCTTGGCATCAGGCTGGCTTTCCAGCCAGCGATCCAGCGCGTTATAGCAAAGATTCGTTTTTCCCCCGCAGAACCAACGGGCAAAAGGTGGATTACTGTGATCCAATACCTGCCCAAAAGGCTGTTGCCAGTGTATTCGCTTGGCTTGTTCTTTCCAGAAGGCATTGGGATCATTAATCGAATACTGATAGAAATCTTGAAATGACATAATCTCTCCTTGCGTTATGCAGATGAGAGGCGGCTTTAAAGCCACCGATAGCAACACCTGCGGCTGAAAGCGGCAGGTGTTGCCTGTTAGATCATATAATGTATAAGTCGAGGTACTCATTCACGGGGGTATTTTTCAGTGTGAAGAGATCGAGAGAGAGCGTTAGAATTTTTTGTTGTTGCTCTTTCGGGAACCGACGAGCCAGATTAGTCTTGAATTTTTCCTTCAATAACGGAATGCCGTCTTTACGGCGGCGTGCATGACCAATCGGGAATTCGACTTTCACTTCATCAAATTGAGAGCCATCGGTAAATGTCAGGGTTAACGCATTGGCAATGGAGCGTTTTTCAGGATCATGGTAATCATGGGTGAAATCAGGATCTTCGGTGCAGACTATTTTTTCACGCAAGGCATCAATGCGTGGATCAGCTGCGATATCATCTTCATAATCCGCGGCCGTCAGGCGCCCAAAAATCAAGGGAATGGCAACCATATATTGGATGCAGTGATCCCTGTCTGCCGGATTATCCAGCGGGCCTTGTTTGTCAATAATCCGGATGCAGGCTTCATGGGTACGTATCGTTACTTTCTCGATATCATCAAGAGATTTACCATGCTCTTTCAGTTGTTGATGCAGGGTGATTGCCGCTTCTACAGCAGTTTGCGCATGGAATTCTGCGGGGAAAGAGATTTTGAACAGAACATTTTCCATCACATAAGAGCCGTAAGGGCGCTGGAACTGGAATGGCTCCCCATTGAACAGAACATCATAAAATCCCCAGGTTTTCGCCGTTAAAGCGGAGGGATAACCCATCTCACCTTTCTGCGCCATCAAAGCAAGGCGCACAGCGCGGGATGTCGCATCCCCGGCAGCCCATGATTTGCGGGAGCCGGTATTGGGCGTATGGCGGTAAGTTCTCAGGGATTGACCGTCAACCCAAGCCAGCGAAACCGCACTGAGTATTTGTTCACGTGATAATCCCAACATTTGGGCGACCACGGCGGTGGATGCTACTTTTACCAGAACAACATGATCCAATCCGACCTTATTGAAGGAGTTCTCCAATGCCAGACAGCCTTGAATTTCGTGGGCTTTAATCATTGCTGTCAACACATCCCACATGGTCAGGGGAGATTCTCCGCGAGCCACTGCATTTCGCGATAACCAATCAGCGGTGGCAAGTATTCCGCCCAGATTGTCAGATGGATGTCCCCATTCAGCCGCCAGCCAAGTATCGTTGAAATCCAGCCAGCGGATCATCGCACCAATGTTGAATGCAGCTTGAACGGGATCGAGCTGGAACTGTGTTCCCGGCACGCGTGCGCCATTGGGCACAATTGTTCCCGGCACAATTGGCCCCAACAATTTAGTGCAGGCAGGATATTCCAGCGCTTCCAACCCACAGCCTAGCGTGTCTATAAGGCAGTGTTGTGCAGCAGCATACGCATTCGGAGAGACTATGGTGTAGTTCATGACATAATTCACAATATCGACAATGACCTGATCATAATCAGGGCGGTTATTCATAACAGGGGTAGACATAATTAATCCTTAAGTTGCTATTCATATACTCGTTGTCTTTCAAGCCACAGTGTTGTCGGCTGCGTTTACTGCTTTTCGGCCATTTCCTTCCGTTTATTCCCTTTCATCCATTCCCTCCCGGTCACATAGCTTGTTGACTATGCTCCCGGGAATACTTTCCTTGCCGTTGTGCTGCATGTTGGAAATCCACTGGGTATGAACGGAGCTATTTGCGTTGTGCAATGGGTATAAATGCCAAATTATCAGGGCCGACATAGTTAGCAGAAGGGCGGATAATTTTGTTATCTGTGCGTTGTTCAATGATGTGGGCAGCCCAACCGGATGTGCGGGCAATCACGAATAATGGTGTAAACATCGCCGTAGGAACTCCCATCATGTGATAGGAGACGGCAGAGAACCAATCGAGATTCGGGAACATTTTTTTGTGTTCCCACATAATGCGCTCAATGTGATCCGCAATGTCATACATTTGAGTTGTTCCCGCTTCTTGGGAAAGTTGCAGGGAAATATCTTTGATCACTTTATGGCGAGGATCAGAAACGGTATAAACAGGATGGCCGAAACCGATGATAACTTCCTTGCGTTCCAGACGGGCGAGAATATCAGCCTCGGCTTGGGCCGGAGTATCGTAACGTTGCTGGATTTCAAACGAGACTTCATTGGCTCCACCGTGCTTTGGCCCGCGCAGGGCACCAATGCCGCCGATAATGGCAGAATAAGTATCTGATCCGGTTCCGGCGATGACGCGGCTGGTAAACGTGGAAGCATTAAACTCATGCTCAGCGTACAGGATAAGCGATGTATGCATTGCTTTTTCCCACGACTCGCGTGGCTTTTGGCCATGCAGAAGGTGCAGGAAATGCCCACCAATGGAATCATCATCGGTTTCAACTTCAATGCGGCGCCCATTATGGCTGTAGTGATACCAATAAAGCAGTATTGAACTGAGAGACGCCAGCAGGCGATCTGCAATATCGCGGGCGCCGGCAATATTGTGATCTTCTTTTTCCGGCAAAGTGCAACCCAGCACAGAAACACCTGTGCGCATAACATCCATTGGATGCGCAACGGCCGGCAAGGCTTCCAACGCGGCCTTAACACTGCTGGGCAAGCCGCGCAGGGCTTTTAATTTTGCTTTATAGGATGCAAGTTCTGCGTGTGTAGGGAGTTTGTCGTGGATGAGCAGGTAGGCTATTTCTTCAAATTCACAATGGGCGGCCAAATCGAGAATGTCATAACCACGGTAATGTAAATCGCTGCCGTTTTTACCCACAGTACAAAGGGCGGTATTGCCGGCTGTAATACCGGACAGGGCAACGGATTTTTTCGGTTTGAATGAAGTGGATTCTGGCGATCCTGTTGCTGTATGTTGATTACTCATGAGTATCACCTTTGCTATTTTTTTGAGAAAACAGGGCATCCAGTTTTTGTTCAAAAGCGTAGTAGTTGATGCTTTCATACAATTCATTACGGGTTTGCATCATATCGATGACATTTTTTTGGGTACCGTCACGACGCAGGGCGGTATAGACTTGCTCGGCGGCCTTATTCATGGCACGGAATGCCGAGAGTGGATAAAGGGCAATGGCTACATCCGCGCTCCTCAATTCATCGAGGGTAAAGAGCGGGGTTGCACCAAATTCAGTAATGTTCGCTAAAACAGGAACTTGTGTTCTGGATGCAAATTCTTTGTACATATGCAGTTCTGTAATGGCTTCCGGGAACAGCATATCTGCCCCAGCTTCAATATAAGCTGCGGCTCTGTCAAGGGCAGCTTCCAGCCCTTCCACTGCGAGTGCATCAGTGCGCGCCATAATGACAAAATTCTCATCAGTACGGGCATCAACGGCGGCCTTGATGCGATCTACCATCTCCTCTTTGGAAACGATTTCTTTATTTGGACGATGCCCACAACGCTTGGCGCCCACTTGATCTTCAATATGAACCCCCGCAGCGCCGGCTTTAGTAATAGAACGGATAGTGCGGGCTACATTAAATGCTGAGGAACCAAAACCGATATCTGCGTCAACTAGCAGTGGCAAATCACACACACCCGTGATGCGAAAAATATCAGTCAGCACATCATCCAATGTTGAGATGCCTAAATCTGGCAGACCGAGTGAACCGGCAGAAACGCCACCGCCTGAAAGGTAAATGGCCTTGTAACCCGCTCGTTTTGCCAGTAATGCATGATTTGCATTGATGGCCCCGACTACCTGTAACGGAGATTCGGCTTCTATTGCTTGACGAAAAGCTAAACCTGCAGAAGAAAATGCCATATATAACCTCGTTGTTACAAAAAATGGACTGTCACAGAAAATGAATTGTTACAAAAATGGGGGTTGTTTGTATTCGTTATTTATATAAGCAAAGTCTATGCCAAGGATTAAAAAAAGAGAAAAAGTTAGCCTGTATTTACTCGCAATAAAATATTTTATTGTTTTTAATCAAATGGATAATTGATTTTAATTTGCCTGAGTGGTGATCGTTTCGTTATTGGTTATAATGTATACTTGGTTTCATTTGAAATAAAATTGTTTCATATTTGTTTCAAGTGAAGAGGGTGAAACAAAGGGGAAAATATGGTTGCAGAACAATCAGGTGAGCGTGATAACAATAAACCCGTGATCTGGACAGTCTCTGTTTCCAGAATCTTCGATCTTTTCCGGGATATCACACCAGAATTTGCACACCAGGCGGATATCACTCCGATTCAACTGGGTTTTGAACATGCAGTTCAGCACATACGCAAACGTCTGGAAACCGAGCATTGTGATGCTGTTATTTGTGCGGGTTCCAATGGCGCATATTTGAAAAGCCGTTTATCCGTTCCCGTAATTATCGCCAAAGCAAGCGGATTCGATTTTATGCAGGCATTGGCCCGCGCCCGGCACATCAGTTCCCGAATCGGCGTTATCACCTATCAGAATACCCAGCCAGTATTGGAAGAATTCCAAAAAAGTTTCAATTTGAGCATTGAACAACGCAGCTATGTGACGGAAGAAGATGCCAGGGCACAGATCAATGCGCTAAAAGCGATGGGGATTAAGGTGATAGTGGGAGCCGGGTTAATTACTGATCTTGCTTATAAGGCTAAATTGGCGGGAGTTTTCATCTATTCTGCTGATTCTATCCGTCAGGCATTTCGGGATTCTCTGGAAATTGCCAGATTCATGAAACTCAATCAGGCCGTTATTTCCCCTTATCCAACAAAAGATAAGCTGCGTACCCGCCATACAATTCGGGATATCAAAGGAAATTCTGCTGTGGTGGAGCATGTACGCAATACAATCATGCTATATGCCCGTTCAACGGCGACCGTCTTGATTCAGGGAGAAAGTGGAACAGGGAAAGAGCTGGTGGCCCAAGCGATTCACAATGAATATACTTTGCGTTATGGGTTATTGTCAGGTAACAACCCGCGACCGTTCGTTGCCGTCAATTGCGGGGCTATTGCAGAGTCTCTGCTGGAAGCTGAACTGTTTGGCTATGAAGAAGGGGCGTTCACGGGGTCCCGTCGCGGCGGGCGGGCGGGTTTATTTGAAGTGGCGCACCGGGGAACGCTATTTCTGGATGAAATAGGCGAAATGCCGTTACAGTTGCAAACTCGGTTATTGAGGGTATTGGAAGAAAAATCCGTTGTCAGAGTGGGTGGATATCGCCCTATAGCCGTTGATGTTCGCATTATTTGCGCAACGCATTGTGATTTGGATAGTTGGGTACGCGAAGGGCGGTTCCGGGCGGATTTGTTCTATCGTTTGAGTGTATTGCGGGTCAATGTACCGGCCTTGCGGGAAAGGGGAAGCGATATTGGGCTGTTGGCGACGGATTATTTACAACGGGCGTGTGCCGCTCTCAATTTGCCTATAGCCCCACAGAAAATACAAGAGCTTGCGGCTTGTCATGAAGCGCTGCAATCTTACCACTGGCCGGGCAATGTTCGTGAGCTTCGTAACTTAATGGAGCGGATAGCACTGTATTTGAGTGCCCACCCTGAGCAATCTTTGACACCGGCGCTGATATTGTCGCTTTCACCTGAGCGCCAAATTGATATTAATGTGGCTAAGAACGCGCTAAACAATGATGTAAAAATAGCGCCGGCTGAGATATCTCCTCCTGTTCAGAATGCGCTTTCTGTGCATGATATTCTGGCCAGGTTTTCAGGTAATCGGCGTGCGGCAGCAGAGTATCTGGGAATTAGCCGCACGACATTATGGCGAAGATTACAGCAGGAAAAACAAAAAACTGCCGGGATATCATAGGGGAAATGGGTTTACTCAATGCGTTGGTGTCGGATAACAATAGCGTATCCATTCCTGAGCTTGCCATGATTTTCTCAAGGAAATAGCGTTAACTGGCTTTGGCAAAACTTGGGCTAAATGTTATTGCTCACTGTGTTAGGGTGCCATTAGCCTGATTAATAGACCGCGTTGTCCTATAGCGGCCTGATGACCAAATTATTTTTTAGCGTTATTTTTCTCAAGCCATTTTTGCATTTGTTCAATTTCCGGCCCCTGAGCATTGATAATGGCCTTTGCCAGTTCTCTCATTTCGGGGTCTTTGCCATATTTAAGCTCAATTTTAGCCATATCAATAGCCCCTAAATGGTGAGCAATCATGCCTTCAGCAAAAGCCACATCAGGATCTTCAACACTAAGGCTTTTAGCCATATTTTCATGCATTTTTGCCATCGAATTATTCAATTCTTTTTGCATGGCAGTGGTTGTTTCTGAAGAGGTGTGATTCATGTGAGTGTTTACTTGGCTGGCTGACACACCAAAAGACATTGCGGCTCCTAAGGCTACAGCTAAAGGAAGTATTTTTTTCATCATATGATCCTGTTTGGTTAATTAACTTATTCAAAACTATAAAGCTTCCCCTTACAGGAAGGTCAATAAACTTAAATTATATTTAATATAATTTACAAATAAGCGATATCTGGATAATGCGCTATATATCCAGTTACGAGATTAACCTTTTGATGAAATATACGGATGTAAACAAGGGCTGGCTGTGATGAGGGGGCAGATAAATTAGAATAAAATATTGCCAGTACCAGTGTACTGGCGTTTAACATTATATGGCTGCCGATGTGAACCGAGTTAATGATGGGGACACAACAGTCTTTGATTAAATTTTACTTGCCAGCAATTCAGAATAACGTTTCATATCGATATTTCCGCCACTGACGATAATCCCGATACGTTGCCCTTTCAGTTGTTCCCGCATGGCTTTTGCCCCAGCAAATCCCAAACAGCCGGTAGGCTCGACAACCATTTTCATTCGTTCTGCAAAAAAGTACATGGCATCAACTAATTGTTCATCTGAAGCTGTCAGAATATCTTCGACCAGATGGCGAATGATGGCAAACGGGTACTCCCCGATATATTTGGTTTGTGCGCCATCTGCAATCGTTTTTGGTGTATCAATATGAACAATTTCCCCTTTTCTAAACGATTGCTGCCCGTCATTACCGGCTTCAGGCTCGACACCAAAGACTCGGCATTTTGGCGATAAACTGGAGGCAGAAAGAGCCGAGCCGGATAACAGGCCGCCGCCGCCAAGTGGCACAAACAGTGAATCCAGCTCACCGACTTCTTCAAACAAATCTTTAGCAGCGGTGCCTTGGCCTGCGATAATATGAGGATGGTTGAAAGGGGGGATGAACGTCATGCCATGTTTTTCTACCAATTGAGCACAGATATCTTCAGGAATTTCAGTATATCTATCGTAAAAAATAATCTGGCCGCCATAACCTTTGGTGGCATTCACTTTAGCCTTGGGTGCATCTGTCGGCATGACAATAGTGGCTGAAATATTCAGTAACTTCGCCGCCAATGCAATGGCTTGTGCATGATTACCCGATGAAAAAGCAACAACTCCCGCTTTTTTCTGTTCATCACTAAATTGGCTGAGAGCATTCAGGGCACCACGGAACTTGAATGCTCCCATTTTTTGATAATTTTCACATTTAAAATAAACTTGGGCATCGAAAAGTTCATTAACGGTTGTTGATGTGAATACGGGAGTCTTATTGATGTGAGATTTAATACGGGAGTGGGCAGCAGAGATATCATTATAATCGGGAGTAAACTTCATTATTAGAGGCTCCATTAGCTCAGTGATTTATTTTTATCAGATAAAAATACCATATCAAATTTTATTATAATACTAATATTTTGACTGATATTGAGATAGTCATCACTATTAATAATTTTTTAAAATTTAATATATTCTTGAGGTACCCACCCCGTTTCTCCAGATATTTTATGCGCCCAATACCAACCATTTAATACTCTCTCTAGGTACAAATGTTCCCCTGCTTTTACGGTTAATTCATGTGCAGTGTAATTTTCATTACTTATCGCTTGATTAGGATGAGTAATATGTAAAATTTGCTGAGGAACCCAGCCGCTGATATTTAATTGATTTGTCGTCCAAATCCAGCCGGGATATTCAATATCACTATGGCTGATTGCAACCTTTTCCCCGACTTGTAATTTGATGGGGTTTGGGTATTCGCTGACGTAATCTCGAATTACGATGCCTTTTCTCATTTATTCCCCCTGATTTATCTTTGTTTTTATATTCAAATGGTTAATTCATTTCGATAGAGCTGTTATAAGTTTAGTGCATAATGCCAATAAATGGACTTCTTCGTAAAAGTTTTTATGTGTCTTATTATTTTTGTTGAGGATAAATAAACTGAATTGTTTACAATTTAGTCTCGATGAAATGAAGTCGATGGAGTTTTATAATAAACTATCATTTAATAAAATTGTTATGGATGAAATGATAACCTCCAATAATGTAAAGTAAGTATCTTAATAAGATTATCGTAAGGAGAACGGCATGAATAAAATATATAGCACAATATTAGTTGCTGTTTGTTATTTATTGGCTTTCCCTGTATCTGCAGAAGAAAACGAAGTTTATACAGAAAAACAAGCTTCTTTATCTGCTGAATATAATATGGAGTTTAAAAACTTATCTTCTTCACAATATAAATTAAAAATAGATAAAGAAAGCAGTAAATGTATGTATGATAGCGGCCCTAATGAGTTGAATATCGGGCCTGATGAGAAATCTGATATTTATTTAAAAGATAATGATAATATTTTTAGTGGTTGTACATTAAGAGTAAAAAGCGTTAGCTGGAAGGTATCCAGCGGCCCAGTGAGTTGTGATTTAACCTTTGAACATGGGTATGACGCAGGGTGGTATACCGAAATAAAAGGGTGTGAAAATATTGTTGAAAGAGCTGTTTGTGGCGAAACGGATTGTTACGAAATAAAAGCCTATGGCGGAGAGCCTAAAATTGATATTTCTGTGGAATTTCTTGCTGAATAAACTTATTCAACTCAATTGATAAAGAGATTATGTGTATTTATGCAAATTATCCTTATCCGGCATGCCGAAACTGAATGGAACCGGCAAGGCATTATTCAGGGGTGGCGTGATAGCCCGGTAACAAAAAAGGGGCGCAAGGAAACGGAATCACTGATTGCTGGACTTACTTCATTGGGTATCCGGATAGAACGTGTTTTTTCATCCCCGCAAGGCAGAGCATTGGCTATGGCATCGGCCATAGCCAGGAATTTTGGTTGTACATTGGTATTGCAGGATGAGTTGAAAGAGCAGCACTTTGGTCAATTCGAAGGTCAGTACCTTAACACCGTTCGGCGGGAATATCCCGATGCAGCAGCATCGCTTTTTGAAAACGATGCTGATTATGTTCCTCATCAGGGAGAATCATTGGCGCAAGCTGCAAATCGCTTAATTGGTTTTATACAAAAACTACCACTCATTTGTGCATGCGAGACAATATGTTTAGTTTCGCATAGTCACGTCATACAAGCAGCTATTTCATTACTTAAAGAGTGCTCCCTCCGTGATTTTCCTCGCTTTTATCACCTAAATGCCAGTTATTCGATACTGGAAATGGATGAAGCGGATAAAGAACAGATCCATGTCGTTAAATGGGGAATAGCCAGCCATTTGCTGAAAATAGATTGCCATCCCAAAACAAATAATGCTGGTGGAAAGGGGATATTAGGGGGGTAATACCAGTAGGGATAAAGTTTACATGGTAACGCAAGGAGAGTAAGGTTCACTGAGTTACTGTAAAGAGAGGGAACTATATGAAATTAATTCGTGTGTACCCAGACTCGAGTATATTCATAGAGCCACACCGTAAAGCAGTAGGTAAAACTCGGCTTACTATCGTTTGTCATGGATATAAACATGCACTTGGCGTGCCTCGCATCAAGATAGACGATCGATTTTATGGCCCACAACAGATTGCCCAATTTATTCCTGCATGGACTCTTATTACCCGTTTGTATAGCGTCCGGCTGCTTGCCTGTGACACGGCAAGCTCCGATCCTGATAATAAAAATAATCAACATGGAGAATGGAGGGAAGCGCAATCAAACGATGATAGAACATCCTCTTTTGGTTCACAGTTATCTAGCTATTTAAAGAACATTTACATTAGAGCATATGATGGGAGGCTTTTTACCAGTTGCCCAGATGAGTCTATGTGGAACCATTATATGATGGGGGGAGAGAAAGCGTTTACAGATGTCTTTATAAGAGATTTTCAGATAGATAAGAATGAAGCCGATTACCACAGTGTCGTGTTTTTCAATGGCAATATTGTGAAGGAACGCTATTCAATTCAGCCGCTAAGCTGTCTTGGTCTTGTACGCGAATAAAAAGGATGGGTTATCGGAATTTGTGAAAGATGTAGCCTTCAGCAAGGCAGAGTACATATAGAGAGGGACACATGTTCCAGTTTACCGAATTTGAACGGCTACTGAGAATCGAAAACCCAGCTTATGAATACTTCGGGCACAGCTCTTTACACACAATCACTCAATTGGTTCGAGGTGGTTTTGGATCTTTCCATGCAATTCAGTTAGCAGCAGAGATGACGAAAGTGCCTGCCATCAAGTGGCAAAAATACGCAAGGACGAGAAAGTACTTGATGAGTGAATATCCGGGATTGCGTGAACAACTATGCCCGCGGTTAGTCAATTTTCGTACGTCCCGCTGGGAAAAAGGTGCCAAGGGTTCCATTATCCACATGTTGAATTGGCAGAGCAGTACTGGCATTCTGGATGATCTAATGCATATTCGCTTGCGTGAGGATGTCTGCTGGCAAACACATGCAAATGGGATACAGCATTATGTGACCAAAGCCTACCGCGAGGCGAGTACCCACAATGGCCTCGTCGACTATACGCCCGGCAGTTTAGGTATCGGCTGCGACGAACATGATGCGTTAGGCCCATTTAATACTACTGAGGCGCGGGCTTTTACCGGCCCCGGCGAATTGGAATTTGTGGTCACTCAAACTTACCAGCAAAGTGCCAATAACGGTGTTTCTTGGGCTAACATTCCTGATAGTACTTACAGAATTCGGCGGATATTACGCCGTGAAGGGAATCAACTGCGTATTACTATCCATAAGGAAAACCAAAGCAACCCAACCGATGTATACAGTAATACGAGTGTGGTGTGATGAATAGGTAATTAAACTTGGTTTTGGATATCGTTAGAAAACATGTTATTACAGCTGCTTATTTAATTCATATGGCCTAAATCATTCTATATCTTTTTGATTTTAATGAACCGATATAATTAGACATAAGGAGAAAATTATAGTCGTTGTATTTCATGGATTATGATTCATGTATCATTTCTCCCGTAACAAGGAGAATTATATTCCAAATTATTAAATCTAGCTTAAGTTAATATCATGAAAAAAAATATTATGGTAGTTTTCGGGCTTGATAGCCCCAGAGATGATTATTTAAAAAAAGTATATGATAAAAAGATTGCTGGAGACGATAATACTTATATAACTATGGATATCTTAAGTTCTTCATTAGGATTGGATTTATCTGCAAGTAATATTTTAAATGCTATAAACTATTTTATAAAAAACAAAAATGAAATGTTTAAAACTTTTTACCTTTCTAATGTATCAGTGGCTCAAAAAAAATTTTATACTGCAATTTGGTCTTTTAATCATGAAGCAGAAAATGATAGTTATTCTATTACACAAGATCAGGAAAAAACACTTATGGGTTTCATTGACCCGAACACTATCCATTATTTATTGAATAGCTGGAGTGATTTTTTAGGTCGAAATATGGATAAATTATCTCTCCATGACACGTTAACAAGAAGAAATAGTAATAAAGATAAATTCGGCAATGAAAAATTGCATAGTAATTATAAGGCAGGGTTTCTAGCGAAAAACATTCCCTTTGCTTATGTGAATAAACGTATAAATGAAGAGAAAATGATAAAGTCAGGAGATTATCATGCTGGTTCTTCACTGACCCATACAAATTTAATCAATACAATTAAAGATAAAAATTATACTCATAATGCATTTGAATCTTATTTAAAAAGTGATGAAGAAGGTATTGAAAACCTTTTAAGATTCAGGCAAGAAGTGAGCCAGGTTGGATCTTATGATAACTTCGAAAGTTATGAAAAAAAATATCACGGGGAACTCATTACTCGTACTTTTGCCAAGTCATATTGGCGTAAAATATCAAAATTGGCAGTTGACTGGGTTGAGGTCGAAGCTGCAAATCCCAATTCACCTATTAAAGGATTGGTATTTTACATGGAAGATGATAATCGGTTTAAAAAATATAAAGAAAAATCCAATATAAATGAAGAAAAATTCCATCATAATTGGCGTAACTGTGATTATAGCGATATTGGTTCTCTTGACTATAGATCAGCAATTGCACATTCAGAGTTAAGACAAGCAAGGAGATTAATGAACAGCAATGCAAGTCATCGTATAAAGCTCGTTTATGTCAATGATAAAGGCGTTCTTAATCGTATTAAAAGGTTTCTTAATGAAGGTTAGTTAATGTGAAGAGATAAAGCCAGAATATATTTATAGTCATGTGGGATGAACAATCTTTCACAATGATTAATGGTACTCTCCGTTTTTTATGTTGGCCTTCGAAAATATTAAGGAAATTTCATTTCTTGGATTAAAAGAGGATTACAGAGAAAATATCAATGTACTGTTATTAAAATATAAATTATATTTTACGTAATTGCATGAGTAACAGAATAAAGCCGCACTAGTTTATACAGTTGGGCCAGAAAGCGGCCTAGCAGGGTAGGCCGAACTGAAATTATTTTCTCTTTTGAATGATGAAGAAGAAAGAGAAAATATTAAAGTGCACTTAACTCATTAATTAGCGTTGGGTTACGTTCAAGCATTTTAAGTAATTTAAGTGATGAACCTGAAGGAATACGGCGATGTTGTTCCCAGCTTTGAATTAGAGATGTAGAAACGCCAACAACTTCGGCAAATTCGCTCTGTTTTAACCCAAAGGTTTCGCGTAGGTTTTTTACGTCGGGCAGGCGATGGCGATGAATATTTTCAGCAGGAACAGAAAGTTCTCCTTTTTCAATCGCTACCATCTGATTCATACTTTCAACCAGATCGTCAAAAAGTTTTTTGTCCATAGTGTCTCCGTTGTATGAACAAGCCGCGTATCTACGTGGCATTGATTATTGCAATTTATTACTGATAGCTTTAAGTACTTCTTTTTCTTTTGAGGTTAAGTTATCTTTTTTATTTTTAGGGTAAATCAAAAGAAGATAGAGCCTTCCAGTTTTGGTGATGGTGTAGTAGATAATTCTGACACCGCCACGTTTTCCAGTTCCTTCCCGCTGCCAGCGAATCTTTTTGCATCCTCCAGTAGCACTAATGGTACTGCCTTGTTCATGATTTTTTAGTAAATGTTCTTGTAGTTGTCTAAATTCATCATGGGTTAACAACTCTACCCGTTCTCTACTAAATACAGGAGTCTCGATAAAAAGTAGATATTCCATAAAACACGTCCTTGTTCGTCTATGAAAAATAGTTTATTCGTACTCGGTACGAATGTCAAAGTTAAATCGTACGCAGTACGGAAATTTAACATGTGAAGAAAAAGGTAGTTGGCTTTCTGAAAACAATCCATCATTCGTCCATACTGTATAAAACCAGCCAGCATTGTAAACGTCAAAGATTACCATCGAAAGAAATCAGAATTCGTTGCTTTATGTAATAACTCTCAATGCCCAACTCAGTCATTTAAAATCGCTTTTTCATTCTTTGGCTATTTGTAAATCGAAGATAAAGATGGAAACGTGGAAGACTCAAGGTAGTTAATTAAGGGAATGATTTCTATTCGGAAGTTAGAACTGGTGAATATCTTAGCATCTAGGTCGCATCCATTTATTCCCATAAAAATAAAATGGGTGGACGTAAAGTGGACATAGACAAACAAAAATGACTGCATGTTTACGCGCTGGCGAAGCCGGAATGAAGTTGTCAATATATTGAATATAAATTATTTTTTTAGAATTCAATTGTCTGTTGTGTGCCTAAACGTGTACCAATTTTCTCTGGATTCAGGCGGATACTCTCAGGCACAAAAAAGCCCGCATAGAGCAAACCATGCGGGCTTTCAGGACTTCATCGGATGACTCTGGTAATCACCGATGGAGAATTTTGGTGGAGCTGGCGGGAGTTGAACCCGCGATATTTAATAATTAATTCATTGTTTCTATTGGTTTAATTTTTTATTTTGGGGTGCGCGTATCATTTGCGGCTCTTTTGTTGTCCTATCTGAGTGCATGATTATTAAAGAAATTTTCCCACCTCTTTTTTAGTGTTTTTTAGTTCCGTATTTCCATCATATGCGGATAAATATGAGCCGTAATGTCGGAACAACATTTCAGGCCCTTTATGCCCCATTTGCGAAGCGAGCCAGAATAGATTTGCGCCTTGGCTGATGTGCTTAGTGGCAAATGTATGCCTTGTCTGATAGGGATTTCGATAACGGATACCTGCTTTTCTCAGTGTTGGAACCCATGCTTTTTTGCGAATAGCGTCAGCACCAGCCCATGGCTCACCAGTCTTGGGATCTTCGAATACTTCATTGCCCTTTAAAAAGGTAAATGTTTTTTGACTGGAAAGAGCAAATATCGCCTGTTCATTAAGTTCAACCTTGCGTTTTCCGGCTCTGGTTTTTGTTCCTTTAATTACACCAACGACACTGGCCGCAGTAATATGTGCTGTTTTTCCTATAAAGTCGATATCTGACCAGCGCAAGGCGCATAACTCAGAACTGCGAAGCCCAGTGTGAATAGCAAATCGAAATAAATTCTCCCATTGCTTGTTACCTGTAGCTGAAAGCAATGCGGAAACCTCATTGGGTGATAACGGATCAACGATGTATTCTTTCTCTTTTTCTTTTCGTTCTGTCTGGTATCTGGACGCTGTCACCAAATTAACCGGATTTACACTTATCAAACCATCAGTGACTGCTTCATCAATAGCACTGCGAAAAAACGAAAGCTGGTTCCTGATTGTCTTTAATGAAACAGTTTGCTTTTGAATCCAGTTTTTTAAGATCGCAGGTGTGATTTCTGAGACGGAAATTTTATGTAAGTCGGATAAAGCAGATTTGCACTTTTTATAACCACCAATTGTAGATGGAGATAAACCTCTCGTCTCACATATTTTCAGATACTCATCCAGATACTCTTCTACATTACGCCCTATTTTTTTGTTGCCAAAAATAGATAATCGTGATGACCTGGGAAAATACTCCACATATGAAAAAATACCCCTTTCAATTTTATTGTGGATTTCCCCAAGTAATCTTGCAGCATACTTTATGTTTTTGGGGGTTATATCTAGATTAGAAAGGGGCTCTCTACATCTCACCCCTCTATAGGTAAAAGAAATATTAATTGTCTCTCCGGCACGATGTCGGCGTATCATTACCCCTCTGGGTAGAGCGTGTTCATTTTGTTCTTTCTGGCCCATTTAGACACCTCAACTAAATCAATCCAACGTTCTTTCACTCCGTTAACCTTTAATACATGAATCCCTTCCACCCAAACTTGACGTTGTAACCGTTTGTTAATGGCCTCGATACTTTCTCCAGTGTGTTGGCAATATGTCGAAATAGGTACGCAATCTAGGCTAATCATTATTTTTTATCCCTCCTATACCCACATCCCAAAATCAACTTCGCCACTCCCGCAGGTGTCGCCTTATCGCTCCACGCCGCATCAAAAATAATGTTGTTCAGCTCTCCTGCAAGAATGTCATCCAAATTCTTTGGTCTTTCAGAATAGGGCACCTCATTGGGCACCCCCTCCATAATGTCGATAGTAAGTGCGACGATTTCTTTTGCTTCCCGTTCTGGCTTGCGATAGCCGGCTTTCCATACTGCATCGGTAATATCCGAAGGATCACCCCAAGCCGACGCTATTATTTGTGTGAGGTGGAATGAGTTATGGATCATGGCTAACTCTCCTTTGTTACCGGAGCGGGGATATCATCCATATAGCACCAGTGAGTAACTTCATCATTTTCGTGTTCTTGCCATTGCTTCTTATCCGTGTCCCAGTAGTCATAACCTGCACGAGAGATAGAACCTAACGACACATAAACAAGGCACAAAGGAGAGTAATCATCATCATCTATTGGCATTTTTTCCTGAGTACTTACCCAAGGAATTCCCTGAGCTGCGTTGCTTTCATTCGCTGCGTCGATAATATTCATGATGGTTCTCGTTATTTTTTGGAATTACGGAGTAAATATAAAGGAGCGGCGTATATTGTTTTATTTTCATCAAATTCAGAAATACTCTTACGTATTTCTTGGTTAATTAGATTTATGTACGCAACAGGCTCCATACTTTCATATTCAGCGAGTTTCTTTGCAGCGTCACAGAGTGTTATTAATTCATCGCAATCAATTGTTATTTTATTGACGTTATAGTTTTTTGATATTCTCGCTGCTGCTTTCAGTCTGTTCGAAATATCATCGAGGGAGTTATTTTCAAATTTATCGTTCATTATCTAATTCTCCTAAAATCAATTACCCACACCCACGGGTTTGCATCCCAACTACTTTCGCCGTAGATTGATTCCCATAGCTTTTTGTATGCTATTTCTGGGTTTATTTCCCATTCACGCCATTTCCAACCGACATCACAGCCACCGGGTAGACCATCCATATCAGAAATACCAAATTTAAATAATTGTCCATCTTTCGATATTTTCATTAACCCCTCAGCTATCACATCCTGTTCACTGATATCCTGCAATCTCTCAATTCTGATATCTGTTATTTCCAGTAGAATACGGGAAGTCTCGCGCGGTATTTGTTTCGACTCACGCACCCATAACTGCTCACTTATCTGTCCATATGGGCAATGTAATGGGAAGGTTCTGTCATTCCAGCAACCAGCATCAGCCGCCCGAAGTACAAAACCACTCGACGGCATGCCATTGTGATAATATCCTACTCGTAGGCCGCTGAATCTGAGGTTGTACCCATTCTCGCGAAGCTTGAATTCGGCAATCCGCCGTGTTTGAGTTTTTCTACCATCCAAAATCGCGTGAACCATGTCGCCATTAAAAATAATCGATCTCTCTTTCATTTAAACACCCATAATTTTGGTTATGTGTTATTTGCGGCCTTGCTTGCAATGGCTTGTTCTATTTTTACCAAATTGATTACTACTGATTTAAATTCTGCGGGTGCCTTAAGTCTCTTATTGGAATTATTGACTAACGTATTCTCTTTACGAGTGATCAATATCAGGTTACTAATTTGGCAATTTAGGGGATTGCCATCTTTAAAAGTAACTACGCAGTTTTTAGGCCGTTCGCCATGATGCTCTTCCCAAATAACCAGATGCTTCAGTCGCCAAACGCTGGGGTTGGCGATTTTTATTTCCATGTAGCCACATGAGTTAATGCGTTCTGCTCCTACCTCACGCTTATTTCCAATCGCATCGTGGCCTGTTTTGAATGAGCCACTGGTGGCCTTTAGCATTCCTTTGGTGCCTGTATAGACGGGTTTATATCCTTTTTCCCATGTCGCAGATTGCCTAACACGCAACCCTAATCGCTTACGTAGTCCACAAATACTTTCCCTGCTCTGATTCGTGTTAAATTGAGCATTAAACGCATCTGTAAGTTGGTGTCGTACCAACCTATAGTTTTCCTTCATCCACTGCTTCATTTCATCTGAATAGAAAAACAGAGCTTTCTTCATTTTCGCGCCTCCAAAAATTTTGGGGGTGCAGGGATCTCGCCAGAACCGAATGCCCGTTGAGCCTCTAATGCTAATTTACCGTTATTAACAATCTGTACAGCTACACCGGATATCGCTTTTCCGCGCCTGATTTCCATTTCTAATTCTTCACCGGAAATATCTTCGTCAGACAATCGCTCCAATTGAGCAAAGAGATGGTTATTCAAATCTTCCAACGTATTTTTCATGATATTCACCTGTGCTTTATTTACTTCTATCAATATGAGCCTTTAAAACAACAGCCGTTTTTCGATTGGCAGTTTTCTTGCATTCATCTTCATGACGGATATGCAATGTATTTCTAATTTCATTGTGCTCTTTACGATATATTGCCCAGTTTCTATTTTTATAATGCATCGCACAATCAGCTGCCTTTCCCCAAAATAAAGCCGCTTGAATATATTGCTCGCCTTTTTCATGCAAAATAGCTTTATTGGCGAAATTAAAATATTGTTCGTTTGTCATATGTATTCACCAGATGGCAATAAAAATATGATATTTACTCCACACACTATTTTTAATTAAGCGCCGCAATCACGACGCTTAATTTCTTACTGATTATCGAGTTGAGAAATTACCGATAAATGTTTCAATGTCGGCATCTTGGAACTCAATTGTCAGGAGATCGCGAAATTCTCCGGCAATCGCTTCTTCTTTTGCTTCCAGTTGTACGATGCGCAGTACCAGCACTGGAACGTTATCACCGGTCAAGATACTATAGCGTAATTTAAACCGGCGTTCTGACAGGCCATCATAAGGGATACACTTAAATTCAAACGCAGCAGGCATTACTTCTTTGCTTTTAGCTTCGACGCTCTCTAATACTGAGCGCTTGCCGCTGAAATCGTGCTCTTCATGATCTTGGGTTTGTGTTGCTTCAATGGTAATGCGACGAATGGCAGCGATCGCTTTTTTGATATCTAATACATTGCCATCGGAATCAAATGCCATTAAGTGTTCGCGCCAATCTTCCAGCCATTCCGCTAAATCTTTTTGCCGTTGTTTACGGGCATTAATATCTAGCAAGGAACGGAAGGGGGCTGTTTTCTTTAAGGTAACACTGGCCGTATTATCTGCATGGTCAGGACGGGAAAGCGTACCCAAATTAAAAATAGATTCAGCCCGCATTTTTTCCGCATCAATAAAGCAGCGGGTGCCTTCACCAGAATAACCAATAGAATATTTGACGAAATCATCAATACTGGTTGTTTTCATTTCACCACGAAAGCGATATCGAAGAAGCTCAAACTCTTCCAAGCTTTCGATGCGATATTTTTCTGAAATAAGGGCAGCAGGGAAATTTGCACTTTTAATTACATCCAAAGATGAAGCTGCGATACTCATTTCCTGAATTTGAGAAATAGCTGTGCTATCTAATTGAGACATGATAAAACCTCCACTCTTTATTTTGAGTATTAATTAATGTTGAAAGTAAAATAGGAATAAATTAAATCAGTTCGCTGCTCTTAATTTTCCGTCCGGCTCTCCATTGATGGAAAATAAATTCCCCTGATCTTCTTGCATAATTGTTAATTTCCCACCTTTGCCGACATACATCGGTGTTTCAGTCGTATCCTCTTCTGAAGATTTCCCGCGTGGTGTTGGTGCAGTAAATTTCAATTTATGGGAAATCATGACGCGCTTTTCTTCGATGGAATTGTTTAAACGGGCAATATCCATCTCAACAATCACTTTGCCTTTTCCACCGTTGTTAATGACTCCCAGTGCAACTGCATTTAATGACGCGGACAGTTTATTTTCGAATACGCCACCATCCAGTTCGGATAAAAAATCCGGTACTACCGTTGTTCTACTTTCGCTCATGCTAACCTCCGTCGGTTATTGTTATTACTCCACACGTGAATTGGTGCCTGGTTGTTTTACCACCTCAGGCGGTAGTGGTATTCTTGGAAGTCACCACAACAGCCAAGAGAAAAGATAATGAAAAATGATAATTTAGAAGATCGTCTAGCAGCTATTGAGCGCGCTATTAGCTTCATATCTGTTGCCTTACTTGAAAACACCCCTGCCGATGTGTATCAGGAGGATATTGACAACATCAAAAACAAATTAAAGGGCAGTTCAATTGATGCTCAAGTAGTCAAGCTACTTGATCCTTTCACGACTGATCCTCAGGAGCCGTTTTAATCCATCGATCAGTAAGCTCCTTAAGGCGTTTTTTTCTAGCGATATGTTTAGCCTTTTGAGCTTCTTCATCCGCTGCTGCCATAGCAGTGAATACGTCAGCTAAAAATTTCATAGGTGATTCACCTTCTGTATATGTAGTGATCACCTTTTCACCTGCCAATAATTTAATTTCCATAGTCAATTACTCCACACTGTTTTTAATTACCCCACACTTATAGATAAGACCACCAGCTAATGAAAGATCCGACTGCCTACATAAACAAACCCGTGACCTTATCTATAAGAGTGAAAAAGTGCGGCTGGCCAATAAGAACGAAAGGTCGTTCCTCCTGGTGCTGGATTGAAAATCTGGCCAGCCGCGAATTGCTTCAGTACCCTACGACTTAAATCTAAGATAACTTAGTTTTAAATTCAAGTTAAAAATATAAGAAAAATTAGTTTTTATGTGATTTTTTTTAGCTGTGGTAAGTAAGTATTCGTATATCTTATTGTTAATAAATAATTTAATGAGAGTTTAGATAGAAAATTAAATAATAGTTATGTGTATTTGACGTCTGATCTTCACAGTTATAAATTACAATGTATGAAAAATTTAAATCTTGCAGAGCGCCTGGCAGAGGCAATGAAGTTACGGAAGATGACTCAAGGTGCTTTAGCAGAAGCGTCAGGGGTTGCACAGCCTACAATATGGCGCTTAACCCAAGGACAGGCTAAAGGTTCATCAAAAATAATAGATATAGCTAACGCCTTGAGTGTTAATCCTGAGTGGCTAGCTAACGGAACTGGAAGCATGCTGGTGGGCGATGAAGAGTCGGTGACACCTAGTTTAAGCAAGCACCCGCAAATATCTATTTGGAACTCCAATGGCAAAACAGATAATTTTGTTATCTCACCATCAGATAAGCCAAAGCAAACGTGGCGTGCGTATATCATGGAAAGAAATAGCGGATGCGCTGAAGCCCCATACGGTTCAGTTGTAATTATTGATACTGCCATTGTGCCAGGCACAAAAGATTTAGTTATTGCAACCGTAAATCAAAATATATCTGTGTATAAGTTCTTAGATGGAGGAACTTCTGGTTACTTGGCTGTAGATGACTTTCGAATTCCTCTAATAGACTTATCATTACCATCAGCTAATTTATTAGGCGTTGTCGTATTTTTATTGATAGATCTCAGGAAATGGGCGGAAAAAAGCCCGCTAGTAGCGGGCCATACAGTCACTTAGATCTCGTATTGAACGCTACAGGCGACAGCTAAAAATTTACACTGTTCATCGACAAGGGTGCTTTGATACTGAGAATTTAACGGCATTAAGTACTGCTGAGAACCATCTATCATCAGTTTTTTGATAATTAAATGTTTTTTATCACCTTCAGTGATTTGCGCTAGAACAATCTTTCCTTCTGTTGGCTTTAATTTGGGATCAAAGACAACAATAGCACCTTGTGGTATTCCCCCGCCATTAGAGGTAATCATAGAGTCATTTGACATACGTAGTGCAAATGACTCTATGGAAACATTGACAAAAGAGGTAATTGTTTTTGTTTTATTATTCATAATAGGGACTCCTTTCGAATTTATATATCGAAGGGCGTCATCCCAAATCATGAATAAAGGAACCTCATTTGCCTGTCGTATAGACATCAATTGCGCTGCCGGATCTTCCACTCCATACAGAAGATAGTTTTCGGTCGTATTCAAGACCTTGGCAAGTTTACTCAATGCCTTTCCTTTTGGTTCATTTAGGTCTTTTTCCCAATAGCCAACCGTTACACCTGAAACACCAATGGACCTCCCCAAATCCACCTGGGTAAGTTTGTGGCTTTTTCTCAGATGCTTTATCCGCATACCCAAAGATGTGTCATTCATACAATGCCCGATAAAAAAATTAACTAAGTAATTTTAGCTTCTATTGATCAAAATAAACTTAGAAGCTAGTATCTAAGTTTACTTAGATAAAAGGAGTTCGTATGACTGTCGATGAAATCGTGTGCCACTTCGGCACAATCAAAAAAGCAGCCGAATTTTATGGTGTGACTCCAGAGGCGATTTCTATGTGGAAGAGGCGAACTTGTGGCCTCATTCCTAAATCTAGAGCGTTAGAAGCAGAATTGCGCACCAATGGAAAACTGAAATATAGAGCAGATTTATATGGAAAAACGCAGATCCTAGTAAACAAAAGAATAGCTGAAGACTGAAATAAATAAACCACAAAAAAATAAAAGGAGCCGTGGGATGAAAAACGAACATTGGCATATCGAAAAACAGCCTCAATGGTACTCGCGAGTGGTTAAACGAATGATCACAAAACTGTCAGGAGGTTATAAGGAAGCGGCGGAATGGCTGGGTATCACTGAAAACTCAGTCTACAACCGCCTGCGCGATGAAGGTGATCAAGTCTTTCCCATCGGATTTGCTGAGGTTATCCAGCGTGCTTGTGGTGAGCCGTTGCTGGTGGAAGAAATGGCAAGACGGGCGGGTGGCGTATTTGTTCCGTCCCCAGAAGTGGAAGTGGATAGGGAAGATATCGCCGCCAAATTCAATGAACTGGTTGGAAAAATGGGGGAGTTGGCCCATCGCTGGAACGAATTCACGGCGGATGGCGTGATTGATCAACAAGAACGGGAGGAATTGAATTACATCGGTGAACAACTACAGGTGCTGACATTGGGATATCTCAGCCTGTCTTATCGTTATTTTTGTCCCTCAGAAAAAGGTAACGCCCCAGATTCGCGGTCTGAGGCGTCAGTGCGTCAAAAACAGTGTGTGGAGTAATCAACGCATGGACAGTTTAACCAAAAACATGGGGATGGCGCAAATTCGTTGTCGTTTCACTCCCGGCAGCAGGTCAGTGCCGTTTCGTTATGAAATAAGAATACTGGGTAAATGGGAACCAACCAACCACAGTTTTGTGCAATGGGCTGTGGGGGAATACAGAGAACGGGGCAATGGGGTGATGGTATGAGTTTATTATTGTTAAAAAATCGCCCATTGGTGGTTATCCCTGAACTGGCGGTGCGCCTCGGGCTAAATGAGGCGATGGTGCTGCAACAATTGCAATACTGGCTGACCGAAACGGGGTCTGGTATCGAAGCTGACGGGCGGCGATGGATCTACAACACCATTGAAAAATGGCAGGAGCAGTTCCCGTTCTTTTCTGAGTCCACCATTAAACGCGCATTTGCCAATTTGAAAAAAATGAACGTATTACGCATTGAGCAAATCAATAAATCCAATCATGACCGCACAAATTATTATTCGATAAATTATGAACATGCGTTACTGAACGATGAGGTCAAAATGACCCCATCGAACCGCTCAAAGCCTCATCGTCGAGCAGGTCAAAATGACCTTATCGATGAGTGCAAAATGAAACGATCAAACGGGTCAGATTGCACTGCTCTGAACGGGTCAAATTGGCCTGATCTTACAGAGAATACTACAGAGACTACTACAGAGAATACTACAGAGACTACTACAGAGAACTCTTGTCAGGTTCCCGAGGAACCCGACCCCGCCCAGCAGGTATTAAATTATTTCAATCAAGTGACAGGCTCCCGTTACCGTGAGGGTAAAACGACCATAGGTTATATCCGTGCCCGGTTGAATGAAGGATTCGTGATGGAAGACCTAATGCTGGTCACTGATTACCTGACCGCCAAATGGGCTAACGATGGCAAGATGCGGGATTATCTGCGACCGAAGACTCTGTTTAGCCCAGAAAACTGTACGGAGTATTTCGACAAAGCCTGCAAGTGGTACGAAAAAGGCCGCCCAGCCTGTGTAAACGGCCGCTGGCTGAAAGTTGGAGAAATTGCCATCACCATTGACACCGTGGAGCGTGACACTACATTCCGGAAATTGTTTTCAACTGGCTGGAAACCTGCAAACCGCATTCAGGAACTGGCGGCACAACTGGCACGTAAGGCGGGCATAGGCCGCATGAGCGAGATAGCAGGTTTAGCCGCATGGCGGGGAATTTGGCAGCAGGCGGCAGAACAGGCAGCGAAAGAGCAGGGAGGGAAGGATGCGCAATAACCCCATACCTCACCGCATTGTTCAGCAGTTTAAGCAGCACGATGGATTTACTTCGCGGATGGTCACCGACGCGTTTGGAATCCCCATCGGCACCGCCACGGGCAGCTTGTGCAGGCTGATTGCCATTGGCGCCGTGGAAGTCAGTGGCACTCGTGAGCGGGGTGCTCGGGTTTATCGTGTTGTTCAGGGCGCAGATCACATCATGGCAGAATACTGGGAAAGGCTAAAAGCGAGTCGGGAAGCATTGCGCCATCGACGTCGGCCAATACCGGAAGGCAACCTGTTGTTAAAGCGTTTTGATGCATTACTGGCTAAAGCTCGGAGAGGGAAGTGACAACATGACAAATTTAATATCACACAGCTTAACCATGTCGAGCAGGGAGATAGCGGATTTGGTTGAATCCCGTCATGACTCCGTGAAAAGAACCATTGAGCGCCTGGCAGAACGGGGCGTTATCCAACGTCCACCATTGGTGGAAGTCAGAAATCACCAGAACCAACCCATTGATGAATACCGGATAGGGAAGCGGGACAGTTACGTAATTGTCGCCCAACTCTCTCCGGAGTTTACCGCCCGGCTGGTCGATCGCTGGCAGGCTCTGGAACAACATCAAGTTGCCCATATTCCTCAGACGTTGCCCGAAGCATTGCGATTAGCCGCCGATTTAGCAGAACACAACCAGGCACTGGAATCTCAATTGGCTGCCGCTGCCCCCAAAGTGGCGTTTGTTGATCGGTATGTTAACGCGAACGGTTCAATGACGTTCCGACAGGTGTGCAAGTTGATTGGGGCAAAAGAGCCGGAATTCCGTGGGTTCTTGCTGGAAAGACGGATTATGTATCGACTGAATGGCACTCTGTTACCTTACCAGTATCACATTGATACAAAACGATTTGAGGTCAAGACAGGCACCAATACCACCAATGCCCATGCGTTCGCACAAGCTCGGTTTACGGCCAAGGGAATGCGCTGGGTTGCAGGATTGTGGGCCGAGTACAAAGTGGGGTGCCTGGCATGAATTATTTGCTGACTCCGCATGTGCTTCGTGATCTGGGGCTGGTGGTATTCAAACCGGGTCGTAGTCTCCTGAATGGATTTCATGGCCGAATGTTGTTAATGCCCGAACCAACAGCACTTCAGTCCGCACCATCAGGGCAAGTGATTGAAGGACAATGGCTGGCTGCGGATAAGCGGCTGAACCCCTTCTTTCAGCATGAACGGGTACTCAAAATAACGGGCGGCATGGAGGCGATGAAACACTATATCGCCCATACGGTTTCAGCCTGTCAGGCAGAGGACGAGGAAGGTTATCACCATAATATGCTGACGGTAACCGTGCTTGATAACAGTGTGGTCAGAACGTGCTGGCATCATGACAATCAGTGCCGGGAGGGCTCCGATCGCATACAGGCGGCGGCAGAGAAAAACCGGCATCAATGGGTGCTGTATAACGTAGTGAGTTATTTCCGTTTGCCAGCCCATCATCAAGTGACGTGGCCAGAGCTATTTAGTTGGTCGGTTATCCATGGGGTATCGGATTTGCTACCGTCATTTATTAACCATCGTGCCTTACAGCGGATTGATGATCATGATGAGAAAATTGGCAGTACCACCAGCGAGCATGACATTAAATGGATAACTCAAACCTCACAAGACATTATCCATGAGCGCGTCGAACAAGTTAAAACGGTACTGGCTGCTGAGGTTGATCCTGAGCCACCCGCCAGCTTTATGCGTTCACCCAAATTACAGCCATGGCGCAATGAACATTGGTTGCAGTGGGTGAAGTCTCAGCCCTGTATTGCCTGTCAGCGTCCGGCGGATGATCCGCACCACATTATTGGACACGGTCAGGGAGGAATGGGCACCAAGGCACATGACCTATTTTGCTTACCATTGTGTCGAGCATGCCATAACGAACTGCACCGCGACAGATTGGCATGGGAGGATAAGCACGGCAGTCAGGTCGATTTATTGTTTCGTTTTTTGGACAGGTCACTGGGGATAGGGGCGATTAAGTGATGAAACTCGAATCAGCACTAAAACACTTTCACCCGAAGTCACCGACATTTAGCGATGCTTCCACCAGTACCGCCCCGGACAGAATGAAGGGCATGGATACGGCAGCGGCTTTAGGGATGGCGACATCACAGGCTGAATTTGGCATGACGGCATTCTTTGCCAAGAACGAGGTAAGTGAAGAAGACAAGTTCAGCACGGTAGAGGCATTAACAAAGTATGCAAGGCAAACCGTACCGAAGCTGATATCAAAAGCGGCAGGTAACAAGCTGGGTCAATGTTTGGTGATCTTATCCAAGATGGCGTTTGAGAATTATGCCCGTTCAGCCGCTTCAACCTGCCAATGTGCAGAGTGCCAAGGGAAAGGTCTTATCTATGGCATGAAAGAGGTTGAAAAGCATCCCGGTATTATTCGCGCTGATGGGGTGGTGCTTATTGAACCGTGGATTGAAGTTGAACGAGTAGGAGAGCTTTGCCAGAAATGCAACGGGAAAGGTGTGCTGTCAAACCGTTGTCGCTGCAAGGGACGGGGCATTATTTTGGACGAGGAAGAAACCGCTGTACGAGGTGTTCCCGTTCACAAGATTTGCCCTCGATGCTCAGGGCGGGGGTACAGTCGAGTGCCGTCATCAGTGGCTTATACCGCAATTAAGGCGCTTATCCCTGATTTGAACGAAAGGACATGGCGTCGGAACTGGAAACCGTTTTATGAAAAGCTGGTGGAGAAGTGCCGCACGGAAGAAAGACGCGCTGAAGAAGCATTCAATGAGGTAACAAAATAAACAGTTGCTTTTTGTCCGCAGCTGGCCTACCATCTTTAAATAGTGGGAACTTGTAACTATACTCACTACCAATTTTCAGACCTCGCCTCGGCGGGGTTTTTTGCTTTCTGACAGTCGTCAATTTTGAGATTGCAGTTCGATCGGGGTCGATCAATAGATATAGTATCTATAAATCAATAGGTTAATTTTTATTCTGTACGGTTTGGTCAACACTTCGATCAAGGTTAGAGAACACCCATGCAAGCCAGATAAATCAGCATGACAGGTTCTAAGGCGCAAAACATATTGTCATCGTGGCAATGTTATCTTGCATCTGATGTCAGAATGACGTCACTGACCGTTAGCCTCACGAAACGAGGCCCGCTACCAGCACCAAACTTCAAATTTACACCTCACTGAATTGTGCACTCGATTAACAGACAAATTTTATAGTGCGTCGCCATATATTAAGGTGTATTAATCTCTATACAATGGCGCTGGATTGAAATAAAAACAGGTCTAAGTAATATTAACTGGCTGTTTATTAGTAGGATGAAATTACCTTTAATAATTAATAATAAGTGAGGAATTAATGTCTGAAGTTAATAAGCCAGAGAAACAAAATAAGAAAATGGGATTTGAATGCCAAATCAACCCTGATGATTACAAAGTTAAAGCTAAAGTTGAATTGAGTAATGATATTACTGCGCCAGTCGGTTCTTTTCCTTGGGCAATAATTCAGGTGTATCTTGGTAAGAAAATGCGCTGTAAGGATTGGAGTTATCCAGAAAAATATATATATCTTAATACTCAAAAAGCCGATGACGACAAGGCGGAGCAGGTCTATTTACAAGTACACGATAGACACGACCATTCGAGAGATTGGCTTCCAGATCAGGACGATATGGTAGCGTGCGATTGGGAAGAGGCGAAGGTAAAGCTAAAGCCAGTGTGTCCAGAGGATAGTATGTATGTTTTTGACCTTACTATAGAATATGCTTCATCGAAAGATACTCTAGGTGGTCTCATGGAGATGTGGGGTTACGTGGACGAAACTGATGCAATTAAGTGGAATCCAAATCATCATGCCGTTGGTGCTATCAATATAGTATCCAATAATGCAGAGATTGTACAAACAGACTCATTCTATTGGGTAGAAACACCAAATACTTCTGGCAGTTGGAATATGCTTAAGTGGAATGTATCTACCCCCCATAATAAAGAGAGTTATGAGAAAATAAAAAATCTATTTAATAACAAAAATCTTTATATAACAGTTGATAGTATTACCTATTACCTTGGTAAGCCTTACGTTCCTACCTATAGCGAAGATGTATATAAATGCTTCACTTCCTACGCTCTCGGAATTCCCTATAGTTCTGAAGCAGGAAAATTAAGAGAAATACTGAAGCAACAAATAGGAAAAACCAAACGTTTTTGCGTCACCTGGCGTGATGAATAAATTCTAAATTCAAGGCTGCTTAATGCGGCCTTTTTCTCATTGCGGCTTAAAATTTTTTCAGAAATCTTCTCAATGGCTCCAAATCTTTGATGGTTTCTTTTGGGTTAATAACATCAAAAGCATTAAGAATGAATACGCGATCGGATGGATGAGTGTCGTGATAGTGTTTAATTTTGACGGTTTCATTATGAGCCCGTTCGTAGGAATTAATGGCAGACTTAAGTTTCTTCATTTTCCTTTCTGAAACCAGGGCGAGCAACTTATCAAAATCACGCTGACTTAGTTTTGTAAATGGGTACCTACCAGACTCTATTAAGGTAATCTCTTTTATGAGTTTTACCAGTATTTCATTCGATACTTTCCTACGTTCCTTTTTGTTTTGATCCTGCTTGTTTGCAAAATAAAGGGCAACGGGGATCAATACACCTATCACAGCAATAACGATTTCAAGTGTCATGAGGTATGCCTATGGAATTATCAATTATCACGTTAATTTCGCTTAGTGTATCAATGTTCAGTTTTGGTTGCGTAGTTGGTTTTATCCTGAAACGTGACTGAATAGCCATTAATACCCTTTCTGCAACAGAGGGATTCCCATATTTGCCACCGCAATCACTCTCATTACATCCGTATACACACATTGCGGCTGGCAACCTATTAACTCACGTGAGGTGAATGATGAATATTGAAGTGACTTTTCCTAAGTTATTCGAGCGCCCTTCTAACTTGGATATAAATGACGATGTTGAAAGATATGGGGTTGGTGCTTTTAACCAGTCGTATGTGCAAATATTGATTTCAGAGATTGAAATTACAGATTTTATGAATGTTAATGATGAGAACAAACTTTTGACGGAACCGAAAATTACTTTTAGGTACCAAGAGGACTATAGTAAAAATAAATCCATCGGGGAATTTATTGATCGCGCTGAAAAATACGCAAAGGATATGGTTTCTAAAATATTAAAGGCGGCACGGTGACCGCCTTACCTATCACAACTTGTTATTAATGTGTCTCTTACTCAGCTCAAGAGCTTCATGAACGGCTGGAATGTCATAATTTATTTTTTCCAATTCAGTAATTAATTCTTTTTTTTCTGATTCTGATAAAGTTCTCAGCATAGACTGCACAATAAATTCAAGTGCCATCATGCGGCTTTGAAGTGCTTTGACGTCCTTAATAATTTCACTAACGTTCATATGTAACATTTTCCTCGAAGCTGATCAGCCATCACTTCGGTTGGTTAATATTTGGCTGATCTAACAACATACCTTAAGTATC
>NZ_VCDN01000042.1:0-1652 GCF_033949405.1 Xenorhabdus santafensis
CCCCACGGTGCCGCTTTTCACGCCGTTGGCGACACCGGGTTGGTCACCGAGGGTCTGGGGCACAAAGCTCTGGGCAAACACCACGACGGGCTTGCCATTGGCACGCACCGATTTCACGGGCACATCGCTGCCAGCCAGTTTGGCAATAACCGGATAGGGAATGGGGGGCGTTGATGGCCCCATCGGGGTTTTACACACGTCCGGCAGCATGCCGACTATCAACCATTCGCCTGCGGTGCGGGCAAGGTAGTTATCCGCCATGGACGGTCTCCTTTTCAGGTTCAGGGGGCGCGAGCTTGAGTAATGGGGCATCGGGGTCGATTTCAAACCGGGCTTCCGCCACCCGCACCGGCAGGCTGGTTTTAAAATTCAGCCGACTGGTGATGTGTAAGATCATGGCTTCGCTGTCGAGGATCAACGTATCGAGGCGCATCGGCACGGGGAACAGCGCGCCGTTTTCCATGCGCAGCAAAATAAACGGGCGATGCCCCGGCAGGGTAACGTGCAGGTTGCCGCCGGGTGTCATGCCTTGCAGGCTCAGTGAAATATCGGTATCCGGCCAATCAATTTGCTGGTCAGCCGGGGCCCCGTTCCAATAGCGGAAATCGAAATCTTTCGGCAGGTAAGGGTGACGGTGGGCGAGCCAGTCGTCATCGTATGTCCCGGCAAACTGGCGGCGGGGCAGCCACGGGCGGCCGATAAAGCCCAAGCCTTGCGGTTGGCTGGCTGGGGTATCATTCGGCAGGGTGCCCGCGAGTTGTTCGGTAAAATGTTGGGCGGTGAACGGGGTATCCGACCGGGTAATGCGCGGCGCCGGATAACGAGTGAGTTGTTTGGCCTCGGCATACCACGGCGTGATAAACCCCGTTCCCAACGGGTTGGTTTCACAAGTGGCATGCGCCAACGGCGCATTGTCCCCGTCCGGATGTTGCTGGTGCTGTTCTGCTGTCAGCCTAACGGATTCTTTCAGGTGCTCGCTCACCTTGTCGTCTGCCTGAATTTTGCATTCACCACCAAAGGCGTAGCGATAATCCATCGGCAGAGTGGTGAAGGGTTTTGGGTCGGTCAATTGCCAGTGGCCGTCTGTGTCACGGATAAATTCCCGTTCGCCGGTCACGGTCAGGGTTTTGTCGAGCAGGGTCTCTCCCTGCTTACTTTTAACCTGCAACCGAACCGGAAACGCTGTCGCGGGTTGATTATCTGGCGTATAGGCGGTGCCGTTGACGATAATGTCACAGCGCGGCTTGAACGGGGCAAGGTCACTTTCCTGCAACACTTGCGAGGCATTCATCTGTCCGCGGAATTCATCCTGTAAACACAAGGGTGGCGCAGGCAGCAATTCCGCGATGCAGTGACCGGTACTGTCCGGCAGCAATTGATAGCCGAGTTTCATGACAGCCACATGGTGCTCGACATCATCCACATCGAGCATCGAATAGTTCATCACCGCAAACGGGGTCAGGTTACGAAATTCCATCAATGTGGCTCCTTAGTTCAGGTCAATGTCCTTGCCGGTGATTTGTACCGGGCCGCTGGCCTCGAATTTGAACTCTGTCCCCTGAATCGTGATTTTGCCGCTGCTGTCCATGCGCAGGGTGCTGGCACCACATTTCAGCTCAATCACATCTCCAGCCGTGATGGACAGGGTATTC